>NZ_JAYGHR010000033.1:0-21730 GCF_034932365.1 Limnoraphis robusta BA-68 BA1
ATCTTCTGAAAGTTTCCATCCCGATGTTTTGTATTCAACAGATGCTCTGACTTGATATTTTTTAAACTTTGGGAATCCTTTTCTACCGGATATTTTTTGCCGACAATTCTTATAGAACCTCTCAATTGATGCCCATGCTCTCTCTGCCTGTGCTTGTCGAGCCATAGAATTGAGTTTGTTCACCCAAGGAAAACTAGGATTGTCTGACAGCAGTTTGCAGTAGCGATAGGCATCGTTGCGACTTTGAACTTGACCATTTATCCATGCTTTGATGATACTGTTACGAACAAACCTACCAGTACGGATAGCTTCGTCTAAGTTTCTGTACTGGTATTGCGTTCCTTGCAGCTTCATTTCATACACAAGCATAGATTATCGGCATCAAGCCACGATAAACTTATGTTAGCATAAAATAATCCGTCGTGAACGACCTTGCTCTAAACCTGCTTCTCTTGGTAATTTGTGATCTGAGTTGATTTTGAGCATTAGGTCTAATAGACCTATTCCCGATCCGCCATTGAACAAGCTAAACTGTCAGATCGAGGCTTAAGCGCGAGGATGGCAAATACATGGAATTACAATCTATCAAAACTGAGGTTAAGCTGGGTCAATTATCCCCTTCCGAACCCTCTAATTCTACTCCCCCCAAGAGTAACCCGACTTTACCCTCAACTCAAAAATCTTGGACAATAGAAGACAGTGAAAAGTTGTATCGCATTCTCGGTTGGGGTGAGCCTTATTTTGCGATTAATTCCGCAGGTCATGTGACGGTTTCTCCAAAGGGAGATCGGGGCGGCTCGTTAGATTTATATGAATTGGTAGAATCCCTCAAACGCCGCAATTTAGGGCTGCCTTTATTGATTCGTTTTCCTGATATTCTCGAAGATCGCATCGAACGTTTAAATGCTTGTTTTGCTAAAGCAATTGCTCGTTACAAATATCCGGGTGATTATCGCGGTGTTTATCCGGTAAAATGTAATCAAGAACGACATTTAATTGAAGATTTAGTTCGGTTTGGTCAACCGTTTAAATTTGGCTTAGAAGCAGGCTCTAAACCTGAATTATTGATTGCTTTAGCCATGCTGGATACTCCCGGTTCTCTACTCATTTGCAATGGCTACAAAGACCGGAATTATATCGAAACGGCGATGTTTTCTCAACGGTTGGGACATACTCCAATTATTGTGATGGAACAACTAGAGGAGGTTTATACTGCCATTGAAGCGAGTCGTCATCTGGGTATTAAACCCATCTTAGGGATTCGAGCTAAATTGAGTACAAAAGGCATGGGACGCTGGTGTGGAACCACAGGCGATCGCGCTAAATTTGGCTTAACAATTCCTGAAATGATTCAGGTGGTTAATGATTTGAAATCCGCCGATTTGTTAGACTGTTTGCAACTTTTGCATTTTCATATTGGTTCTCAAATTTCTTCGATTAGTGTGATTAAAGATGCCATTCGGGAAGCGAGTCAAATTTATGTTGAACTTTCCCAATTAGGCGCGAAGATGAAATATCTAGATGTAGGGGGCGGTTTAGGAATTGATTATGATGGGTCAAAAACCAATTTTCATGCCTCTAAAAACTACAATATGCAGAATTACGCTAATGATATTGTAGCAGAGGTTAAGGAAGCTTGTGACGAACGAAAAATCTCTGTTCCGACTCTGATTAGTGAAAGTGGGCGGGCGATCGCTTCTCATCAGTCTGTGTTAGTTTTTGATGTTTTGGGTACCAGTGAAGTTCCCCCTAATTCTCCTCCCTCTATTACAGAAGATGATCATTTGATTCTCAGAAATTTGTTTGAAACTTATCAAGTGATTAACCCCGATAACTATCAAGAAGTCTATCACGATGCGATTCAGTTTAAAGAGGAAGCCATTAGTTTGTTTAACTTTGGATATTTAAGTTTAAGCGATCGCGCCAAAGTTGAACAACTTTTTTGGTCTTGCTGTCATAAAATACAAGAAATTGTCCGGGTTTCTGAATATGTTCCCGATGATTTAGAAGACTTAGAAAAAATGATGGCGTCTATTTATTATATCAATTTATCGGTGTTTAAATCCGCACCCGATAGTTGGGCGATTGATCAATTATTTCCAATTATGCCAATTCATCGTTTAGATGAAGAACCAACACAACGGGGAACTTTAGCGGATTTAACTTGTGATAGCGATGGTAAGATTAATCAGTTTATTGATTTGCGGGATGTTAAATCTGTTTTAGAGTTACATTCCTTGCGAGAAATTGAAGACAAATCTCAGGGTAAAAAAGCCGTTGAACCCTATTATTTAGCTTTATTTCTTGGGGGTGCTTATCAAGAAATTATGGGGAATTTGCACAATTTGTTTGGCGATACTCATGTGGTTCATATTAAACTCACGCCCCAAGGTTATCAGATTGAACACGTTGTTAAAGGGGATACGATGACAGAAGTTTTGGGTTATGTTCAGTATGATGCTGAAGATTTAATCGAAAATATTCGCCGTCAAGCCGAACTTGCTTTACAACAAAATAAAATAACGATTGAAGAATCTCAACGGTTGTTGCAAAATTACGAGAGTAGTTTGGGGCGATATACTTATTTGAGTTAATACTTTTCAATGTTGGGTTTCCTGCCTCAACCCAACCTACTCCTCTATAACAAACACAAACCAAATTTTGGCGATCGCTTTTTCTGGGCGAGGACATTCAAGTTGTTTTTGAGTTCAACTTCGGGGGATATTTGGTGTGAAAAAATGGGTTTTTAGAATATAGTTCCTGCATAATTCATCGAAACAGAGCCAATCTATTATTGATTATTTAACTTATCTACTAATGTTTGCCATCCCTTAGCGGATATACCATAAAACTCTTTAGCTTCCTGAAAGCTTGAGAATCTTGACTTCAAGTCGTTCACAGTATATCTATCTGAGATATTCTCATTGCTTCTGGGTTGACTCTGAGCATGATTTAGGTGAAGATCACTTGTTTCACCTAAATCTTTGTGTATTTTTTCTGCTAAATCCATCCAGTTGTTAGCGTCTACATCAAAGTTCAGGCAGGCGTTCTCAAGAATGAAATACTCTTCTCTTAACTTCTTCGCCAACTCATTAATGACACACATTTCAGAAGTATCAGATTCTTGATCATCTTCAACTGCTTTATCTTCAGATTCATCATTTAATTTTGAAAGGAAATCAATAGAATCTTGATCTTCTATAGTCTTATTCATTTTTAAATCTCTAATAGAAGACTGGGCATTCTCAAATTCTTCTATTCTTTTCGTTAAATATTTAATGATGTAAAATGCAATAATTCCCCATATTACAGAAAGTGAAATTACAAATAATATTGAGAGAAATAAATTGATAGTAGCATCTGCAACAAAAGCAATAGCAAATATTGGAATAGCTACTACAGAGATATACAAGCCTATTCTTATTTCTTTGAGCGACTTGTGTTTTTTTAGCTGCTTTTGCTCTTCTATATAAGTGACTTCATAGCTTTTTATGTCTGACATTGTTGTGTAGTCTAGACATTTCCTCATACGCTGCTTAGCTAAATCCATATTGGAATCTATTATGTTAAGCATTGAATCAATATTATTCAATACTTGATCATTTATGTTACTGATCGAAGCATTGATGGAAGATCTTGTCCTAGATGCACCTTTATATCTAATTAATCGACCATGATTTCTAGCAGAATTCCTTTGTCCTCTAACCCATATCCTCAGATTAGATTTCTCCCTACCGATATTATTTTGGGTTTCCTGATAAATCTGGATGGCTCTTAAACAAATTATTCCAACCTTCTTAGCATTTTCAGTCGATATCCTTACATCATCTGTTCTTAAGAACTCTTGATTTCTACGAGCAAATTCAGAGGGATTGAGATATCTGTATGTATAGCTCATGACATATTATGAGGATTACTACTATGCTTTTATCGGAAAACTGCTTGTATACTAATAATATAGCATTTCTCGGACTCATGAGGTACAGTGAAGGCGATCGCTAAAGCTAAACGATTCGCGTACCCGAATGGCGATGGCTTTAGCCAAATGATGCGCTTACCCAAATGGTGATCGCAGTATCCAGCTTGCAGAACTCTGGACAAACGGGGCATTGTCAATGAAATTATGTTGAATTCACAATACAATAATAAACAAGTCAAAAAAGCCGTAATTCCCGCAGCAGGTTTTGGGACTCGGATGTTTCCCGCAACGAAAGGATTAAAGAAAGAGTTTTTTCCGATTATTGACAAGGATAGACGGGCGAAACCGATAATTTTAGTGATTGTTGAGGAAGCCATTCAAGCAGGTATTGAAGAAGTGGGAATTGTTGTACAACCAACTGATCGCGAACTTTTTGAAGCTTTCTTTAAACATCCCCCTCAACCGAAATTGTGGAATAAACTCTCAGAAGAACGACGAGAATATAGCCAATATTTACAAACAATCGGAGAACGGATTACAATCTTAACTCAAAGCAAACAAGAAGGTTATGGTCATGCGGTTTTTTGTGCGGCTGAGTGGGTGAATAATCAACCGTTTTTATTGCTATTAGGTGATCATGTTTATCGTTCAGATTTAGAGATTAATTGTGCGCGTCAATTGTTAAATATTTATGAACAAGTTCAACACAATGTTATTGGTTTGAGAGTAACACCTGGAGAGATGATTCATCATTATGGTTGTGTTTCGGGAACTTTTCAAGACACAGAACAAATCTTATCTCTGACTCAAATTTATGAAAAACCTAGTTTAGATTACGCTTCTACACATCTGCGTATTCAGGGGATGAATGAGAATCAGTTTCTCACAATTTTTGGCTTATATGTTCTAGAACCGCCGATTTTTGAGATATTAGCCGCACAAATTCAAGCCAACCAAAGAGAAAAGGGAGAATTTCAGCTTACCTCTTGTTTGGAAATTTTACGTCAAAAACAGACAATGACAGGTTATATTATTAAAGGTCAATGTTTGGATACGGGATTACCGGAGGCTTACCGTCAGACGATGATTGAGTTTGGGTAAGCGCGAGTAATTTTTATTTTTCCAGATTATACAAGATCAGAGGATCGCGGAAACGCATCTGAGCAAAACAATTTAAAGTGTTAACGGGACAATAATTTCGATGCTAGCTAAACGAATTTTACCGTGTTTGGATGTCAATGCAGGTCGAGTGGTGAAAGGGGTGAATTTTGTTGACCTCAAAGATGCAGGAGATCCCGTTGAATTAGCGTCTATTTATAATGAAGCCGGCGCCGATGAGTTGGTGTTTCTCGATATTACCGCCACCCACGAACAGCGAAATATTATCCTCGATGTGGTTTATCGCACGGCTGAACAGGTGTTTATCCCCCTAACCGTTGGCGGGGGTATCCAAAACTTAGAAATGATTAAAAATTTGTTACGGGCGGGGGCTGATAAAGTCAGTATTAACTCGGCTGCGGTGCGTGATCCAGAGTTTGTTAGTCGGGCTAGCGATCGCTTTGGGGCGCAATGTATTGTGGTGGCTATTGATGCGCGTCGTCGCCCTGATCCGGCTAACCCGGGCTGGGATGTGTACGTGCGGGGCGGGCGGGATAATACAGGCATAGATGCGATCGCTTGGGCGCTAGAAGTGGCTCAAAGAGGCGCAGGAGAGCTTCTGGTGACGAGTATGGATGCTGATGGCACGCAAGCGGGATATGATTTAGAATTGACTCGAACCATTGCAGAAAATGTTGAAATTCCGGTGATCGCATCTGGCGGGGCGGGAAATTGTCATCATATCTACGAAGCTCTGACAACGGGAAGAGCAGAGGCAGCGTTATTGGCTTCGTTACTGCATTTCGGCCAGTTGAGTGTAGCAGAAATTAAGTCTTATTTAAGTCAAGAGCAGGTATCTGTAAGAAATTCTTAAGTTCTGCTAAATTCCCCTCTGCATAGGATGTGTGGGCTTATTCCTTCTCCAGGGGGTTGACTAGATTACTCTTGACTTTCAAATAGTTACAAAACTCCTGTTAGAATAGAAGAAATGTTACGAAACGTAACTTATGCTCATTCCTATTCTAATAATTGACATGGCTTTGGTGGCTTGGTCTGTACATCTGATGCAGCAAGCGGCTCGTTATCGGGAGTTCTCATTTGTGTTGGCAGGTATCTTGGTTGCGATTTCGGCGGCGGCGATGATAGTGGTCTATTTTTTGATGGGATCTTGCATCGATCACCTGTTTCAGATGTCTAACCACTCCTATTCCTATTCCTATTCCTATTTTTAGGACAGGATGGTAATTCCTGGTTGCATATGACTGGGGGTTTAGCAGGTTGAGTCTGATGTAAAGCTGAGTGAGTCGAGCAAAGTTCTTGACAAACTGTTGTTAACTCAGCTATGATGAAAAATACTGCAAGGGGCTATAGCTCAGTTGGTAGAGTGCTTCAATGGCATTGAAGATGTCAGCGGTTCGAGTCCGCTTAGCTCCATATCGCTACGCGATAACCACCATAACACTTTCACCCCAGACGGCATCTCCGATGCTTCCATCGTTCTCTCGAAATTCTCTCAGAACATATTCTTATCCGGGAAACTGAGAGAAAGTCTAGCATCGATAGTAACTTTGGTTACAGAAAATGCTAGTTACTCTCCCTTCAAGTTATTCTTTAAGGTAAAATTTCAAAACTCAGACAATGTTGCGGACGAAACAAGCGAAAATCTCGCTGATCTAAAGTCAAAACTGTTGTGATTTTATAACGTTCTGCTACTGCCATAACAGTTGCATCAACAAAATCAATGCGACTATCTTGATATTGTTCTAAAATTTCTGCAACTCGGAGTAAATCTCTATCGGTTAATTCGATTAACTGAAAACGGCTAGCAGATAAACCTCGCAAAAAATTAGCAACTGTCTGAATTCCGGCATCCCGGCCAACTAAATAGGCAACTTCAGTTAGTACGGTTTGAGGGAGTATTATTTTTGGATATTGGCTATAAATCCTAACAACATCTTGGTGTTTAATATCACTACGATTTAACAAAGCAACAACAAAACCAGTGTCACCAATAACTAAGGATTTTTCCACGTCCATCCTGAAGTTTGAGTCATTTCTTGCTGTAATTTATTCTCTGCATCACTCGCTAAATTAGGAGAACCAGCAAAGAGTCCTACTAAAGGATCAGATTCTAAATCAGGAACTTCTAATTGCTCCTGGATGTAGAGTTTGACCGCTTCTGTAATTAAGGATTCAACCGATTGATGACGTTGATCCGCTAAAATCAAGAGTTGATCTAATATTGTCGGATCAGGGTTCCAGCTTAAAGTGTTGTCTGGCATGACTTGAATTAATTTCAGTTACAACCTGATTAATTATAGCTGATCAGCAATACCTATTATGACTAGGGGTTCACGGAATAACTTTCTGGGTTGTTCCTACTTTCTGTAAAGTTTTAACGGATGCAACAGGATGATCTTTCCCTTTAGAGGTTTTGATGACAAATGGCGATCGCTTTCAATGGATAAACAGCCAAAACCTGTTTTTTGCCAAGTCTCAAGCAAAAGGTCTTGAATCCGGGCAAAAACTTCGTCAATTTGGGTCGGTTTAATGTCGGGTTCAGAGGACATAATATTGGGGTTAAACGTAAGTGGTCACACAGTCGGCAGAGATAGAAATCGAATACGGTGAGGTTCATTAAAAAATCACCCGAATTCCACGAAAACAAAATATATACTTCCGTTTAGCTAGTCAATTTATTCTACCGTTGCAGGTGAACAATTTTCTTGATCATCACAATTGAAGATCAGAAGTGAACCATCTGGCTGCCTTCTAATTAGAAGATTGTCAGCAATATAAGATGGATGAGAATTTTGAGTATTAGGGTTTCTAGGATTGTATCCTGCTATCACTAATCCAAAGGAACAAGTATATAGTTTCATGGTTTGTAAAACCAGATCAGGACTATTGGTATTAGGATTAAAATACCGGGTTAACATTTGTCCTGAACTTCCTTCCATTTGCAGTACGCTTTCATAAGAAAGTCCTTGAAATGTCCATTGAACTTTATAAGTTCCGTAGATGTACTCATTGCTACTAGAAGGAATACAATCTCTCTGTTGAGCAATCAGAATGGGTTGCTGGTGAAGTTGCGGTGAGATAGGGATTGATTCAGAGAATGCTGGAAAGATGTTGCTCAAGGTTAAGGTTATTGTAGTAACAACCAAGCTTGCTAAATCACTTGAAATTTTGGCAGCTAATTTCATCAGGATTACTCCTATATACTGTCGAATCAAAAGTTGTCTAAATCGGGAGAAAATGTTTGACTGGCGTTTGTTAGAAAGGCTCTTGATGATAACTAAAGATTCAATCAGATTCCAACTGCCGATCAATATCCTTTAAAGCAGACTGCAATCTTCCCAGTAGTTGTCGCTGGCTACGAACCTCATGTGATTCTTCAGGGGGTTCAAAAGTGAATACATCTTTTACGCTTCTTTCGTATTCTAGAACTTTTGAAAGCACTTCATTACTAAAACTTCTAAGATATTTTTCAACAGCATTATTGCAAGCTGTTAATAATTGAGATTGATAGTTGGCTTCTAATTCTTCTTTGCGTTTCTTAGCTGATTCTTGCATTGCGTTATATGCTAAAGCTGCACCAGCAGCAGTACCCCAAGGACCAAAAACTGAACCAACAAAACCACCTGCTAAAGCAGCCCAACCTGCACCACTGGGTTCATCAATCTCTGTGGGTCTTTCTGGAATATCAATTTCAGGAAAATCTGGCAGTGATATTTCTATTTCATCTGGCTGATTAGATCCGAGAGTGTAACAGGCTTCTTCAATCCACTTATCTACTGCTTCAAAACGCTCAACAAGTGCATTTCTGAGGGTATTATTTAGCCAGTCTGTTAATTCATCTTGATATAGAGCTTGAAAACACTCAGATTGATACCGATCTATCAGCTTTTGTGGATCGAGCCAATCTATCAGGTTTTGCAGGCTTGTCTCAAAGGCTTGTTTGAGTTGTTCTGCTTCTCGTCTTCCTCTCTCAATTTCACTATTACGTTCTCGATCAATGATTCTGAGTTGATCTTTCAATTGCTGGGTTTTAGTTTCTAGAGATTTTTTAACTTGATTAGCGATCGCAATTAGGCGAGGTAAACGAATTTGCTCAACCCGATCTGATAAAATAGTCAGTAGATTATACAATTCAGACTCAAAATTTATAATCCCACTGTGATAGGCTGCTTGTGTATCTCCTTTGAGTCTTGCTCTTAAAGCAGGTAGAGCATCCACTCGATATAGGTTGCTCATACTATTAGGCAAATCCAACCTGAAGTCCTGAGCAATAGAACGTGCTCGTTGAACAACTTCCTTTTGCTCCTCAACATCCAGTAAATTCAAGAAATTAATTACAAAAATTACAGTTTTAATTTCTCGATCAAGTAACCAGTCCCTAAGATTCTCTATTTCTTGCAATGTAAATAGTTTCCGAGCATCTAGCACTTGAATCACCAAATCTGCTGTTAAAAGTTGAGTACGAACCAGATTGTCTTGTTCTTCTCTATCATTGGTTCCTGGTAGATCAATTAGTTCTACATTATTTGTCAGTAAACGATGAGGACATAAAACTTCTACTGAAGTTACATCATCTCGCATTCGCCTTTCACCATCAAGAATCGCAAAACGCTGTAAAATATCTGTACCGCTTTCACTGGATTTTGTGCCATCTAAGAAAGTAATATGAGTTTGTAAGGCTTCACCATACTTAATACTAATTGCAGCCCCAGTTGTTGGAATTAAAGCAATGGGAAGTGCATAACTCCCTAACAGAGCATTCAGTAAGGTTGATTTTCCGTGATTAAAAGGGCCAAATACTGCTACTTTAAAATTAGGATTATTCACATGGTTGCCAACAGAGATTACATCTGACAAAAGTTGTGAATGCAATTCTTGATCCAGTAAATTAACGCTTTGCTTTAGACTCTTTAAAATCTTCATATAATCAATTAATTTTTGGAGGTAAAAAGGGAAAAATGAAGCATTTCCCTTTTCAATTTTGGGCGACTAGAGTTTAAGATTTTTGTTCGATGAGCGAATCGTAGGTATCTTCAAGCTGATGCAGTAAAGATAGAACCTGATTATCTAAACTTCTTAAACGTTGAACTTCTATATCTCGATCACTTTGACTACGCTCTTTTTGCTTAACTAAATCATCAAGTTCTGATTTTCTCGATTGGATATCATCGTTCATCCGGCTGATGACTTCATTGCCATAAGCATCAAAACAATCTTGCACGACCTTGCGAATAACTTCAGATTGTTCACTAGCAATCTGAGGAAGATACTTGACTAATTCTGTTTTCATCACTTTAATCATCTTGCCTCGCGCTTGGTTGGCAGATAGAGTACCCAAACCTAACCCCGCGAGCGCAATTCCTAAAGGGCCTAGCAACACTCCCGTAATTGCATAAACAGCACCTCCAACTAGAGCAACACCTCCAAGATTCAGTAGGATTTGCTTCCAGTTAAATAGTCCGGTTCCTGCCATTGCGACACCCGCAATATCTCCAGTGGCAGCAGCAAAAATTCCGGCTGCCCATTTAGCCCATCCGGGAGATTTATCTTCCTCAATAAGAGCAGCATCTACCACTAAGGATTTTCCCGTCAACTTCTGAGCAATTTTGTCAGTAGTTTCACTATAAGACTGACCATATCGAAGCGCACTGAGAGCCAGTTGTTTAAAGGCGACATCCATCTCTCGTTCGGCGTTGCGACTCCAATCTGCTATCTTGTCATTAAGGTATAATTCAAATGCTTGTTTTAAAGATGCTTCAAATTTTTTACGCTTACCTTGACGTAAAAAGTCTAAAAATTTTAATTGGGGCTGGTAGCGTCCAAAGTCTGACTCAAATGTTGTACCTAAGTTAGAAACGTAAAACCGAAAATTGTTAACAATTGCATCAGTTTTATGATCCCGCATCCTTCTAATGTCATCCTTGAAGTTGTCGCGAATCTCGGTTAGCTTATCAAATTCGGGTTGAACGGAACGAATTTTATGCTTTAATTCATCGACATCTTGATTCAGTAAAGGGATTCGACTTTCAATAGATTGATGAACACGCCGATGAGTCTGACGAGCTAAAGATCGAGCTTGACGCAGTTCAGAGATTGCTCGTTCTTTAGTCAAAAATGTGTTGAGTGAGTCGATAAATTCGGGAAAACCTGTTCCTTCTAAAGTATCAGATGAGTCGCGCAACCGACGACGTAATGCATTACGGGCTGAAATTTCAAAGACACGCTCGCTATAAATATTATTGTCGTCTACTTGGCAATATTCCCACAAGTTATTTCTGTAAAACTCACGGACTTTATTTTCCTCTTTTTCAATTTCTGCCTCGTCGGGAACAATAACGGTTTCTCGGATTAAATCCCAGGCATTAATTAAAAAGAAAACCGTTAGTCCTCGTTCTTTAATATAGTTTTCGAGGTAACGTCTTTCACCAAGAGTAAACTGCTGTGTTGCACTCATAACAAAGAGAACAGCATGGCAATTGTTGAGATAACCTAACGTTAATTGATTTCTGGCTTCGGTATCATTAAGACCCGGGCTATCCACTACCTCAACACCCTTTTCTAATAAAGCTAAAGGATATTCAACTACAGCATATTCAACATCAGGAAAAGCTTGTTTATTTTCATCTTCTAATCGCTTTGACTCTTTGGGATCGATGGTATAGCGAATTTTGAACGTATCAAAATCTAGCACTTCAGGAGATTTACCATCATTAAAATAAACTGTAACTTGTTTCTGGTGGTTAAAACGTAGGATTGTAAGTACCGCAGTACAGGGATTAACATCACTGGGTAATACATTTTCTCCAAGTAGAGCATTCAAAAAGGTACTTTTACCTCGTTTCATATCACCCAGAACTAATAGCCGAAATACACCTTCTCGTAAATTCTGGGTTGTTAGTTGTAAGTCTTTGATTTCTCGCGCAAAAGTTGTCCGATCTCCCTTAGAAATAATTTCAGCCATATTACCGAGATAATTGGCAAATCCTTGACGTACAGAAGCAACTTTTTCGAGATCATTAATGAAACTATCAGGATGATTTTTGGAAGTCATGGTGATTCTCCTGTTTGACTGAAAATTTTTGGATGAACTTAAGATTTAGTTTGTTAAAACTCAATAAATCGTCAGGGGACAGATTGAGAACAGTGTCCCTTCGATTTGAGAAACTCATTCTAAGTCCGCTTGGCAAGGGGACTTTTGGGGTAGTGACAGTGAAGCTATCGAACTTCGGGAACGGGTTTATTCAACTTAATGGTTAGATGTGATGTTCGGGGTAGAACCCGCCCCTGCGGAGATGTGAAAAGTTATAGATGATAGAGGTAAAGGGACAAGTCACTCTCAGGCTTTTTATCAACTTCGAGATATCTAACCTTTATAACCAAGCCCTTTAAACAAGTAAAATTGCTGATATGTGAAGCTTAACATCAGGTCAGGAGAAAAAAAGTACCCAAAAAGTGAAGCTGGGTGTACAATAAAGTAGAAAAAAGTGAATCCTCTATATTTTAATCTTCTAAAATAAGGATAAAATCGGTAAAAATATCATCAGTTAATTACCTTGGGTGCAATGGAAATCGAACAAACTATTAAACAAATTCAGGAACGTGTTTATCGTCAAACAGGAAAATACTTAAAATCTGTTCAAGTTGAGATTCTTCAGGGAGTTTTGAAGGATCAGAAATATATAATCATTGCGAGGCGGACTCAACGAGAAGAAAATAGTATTAAAAAAGAAGCTTCTCTCCTCTGGAAGCAACTCGGTGATGTATTCGGAGAAAAGGTGACAAAACCCTATCTCAAACAAGTGGTAGAGCGACAGTTTTCTACTTCGTCTCCTGTCTCGAATTCCTCAAATCAACAGTCGGATTCTTATCAGGATTGGGCGGATTCTCCAGATGTGGGTGATTTTTTGGGACGGGAAACCGATTTAAACACTTTAAAAGAATGGATAATCCGCGATCGCTGTCGTCTGATCGCAGTGGTTGGACTTCCGGGGAAAGGAAAAACCAGCCTGACTGTAAAATTAGCCCAAGAAGTCAGTGGAGAATTTCAAGGAGTTATTTGGCGATCGCTATTAAACTCCCTCTCTATTCAAGACCTGATCAAAGACTGGATTTTATTTCTCTCTCATCAAGAAAAGACCGATTTACCCGATAGCCTTGAACAACAAATTTGTTTATTAATTTCCTATTTAAAACAAAATCGCTACTTATTTATTTTAGATAACGTTGAGACGATTCTCACCGCCGGAACTGAAGGGATAAAATATAAATCCGGTTCCGAAAACTATTATCAACTATTAGAAAAAATTGCCGAAGTTTCCCATCAAAGTTGTTTCCTGCTAACCAGTCGCATCAAAATTCGTCATTTAGAAAAATTCGCAGGTCAACATCAACCCGTCCGTTTTTTCCAATTGGGAGGGTTAACCGTTGACCCCGCAAAGCAACTGGTTCAACAAAAAGGAGATTTTTTCGCCACAGAAACCGAATGGGAACAATTAATTAATTTATATCGAGGAAATCCATTAGCCTTAAAATTAACCGCCTGTCATATTCAAAACGTATTTGGCGGAAATATTGGTGAATTTTTAAAAAATAATAGTCTGTTTTTTCAAGACATTCGAGAATTATTAGATTGGCATTTTCAGTCCTCCATCCCGGAAGAACATCAGATTTTATATTGGTTAGCTATTCACCGAGAACCCGTTTCACTGCTGGAGTTAAAAACCCATTTAGTCTCGCCCTTCTCTCAACATCATTTATCGGATTATTTAGACTGTTTGCAGGGAAGAATGCTGCTGGAAAAAACCGCCGATCAAAACCGCTTTACCCTGCAACCTGTGTTGATGGAATATGTGACTGAAAAATTAATCGCAACCGTCACCCAAGAATTGATCGTCGGTGAATTTAATCTATTTAATCGCTATGCGTTAATGCTGGCTACCACAAAAGATTATATCAAAACCAGCCAAATTAGAATGATTATTCACCCGATTATCGAGGCTTTGTTAGAATCATTTCAAACCGTCTCTCATTTAGAAACTCATTTAAAATCATTAATTCGTCAAACTCAAGAAAAATCTCCCCTGACTCCCGGTTATATTGGCGGAAATTTAATCAATCTACTTTGTACCTTGGAAATCAACCTGACCGGCTATGATTTATCGAATTTAACGATTTGGCAAGCTAACTTACAAGGAATTAAGCTGCATTACGTTGATTTTTCTAACTGTCACTTCAAAAATACCGTTTTTACTCAATGTTTTGGCGGAA
Source organism: Limnoraphis robusta BA-68 BA1 (assembly GCF_034932365.1). Taxonomy (NCBI): domain Bacteria; kingdom Bacillati; phylum Cyanobacteriota; class Cyanophyceae; order Oscillatoriales; family Sirenicapillariaceae; genus Limnoraphis; species Limnoraphis robusta. The sequence goes on from NZ_JAYGHR010000033.1 coordinate 14,306, forward strand.
TTCACGCTTTAGCCTTTACTCCCGATGGTCAGATTTTAGCGGCGGGAGACTCGGAGGGAATGATTCGATTTTTAAACGTTGAAACGGGGGAAATATTAACAACTTTTGGAAAACATAAATGGTGGGTGGCTTCCCTCGCCTTTAGTTCAGATGGTCAAAAATTGGTCAGTAGCAGTTTAGATCATACCGTTAAAGTTTGGGATGGAAAAACGGGTCAATTGCTGCACAGTTTAGAAGGACATAACGAATGGGTTTGGACGGCAACTTTTAGTCCCGATGGTAAAATCATCGCCAGTGGTAGCAACGATCAAACGATCAAACTTTGGGATGCAAATAACGGTCAATTGTTGAAAACAATCAAAGGACATCAGGGCTGGGTTTTAAGCGTGGCTTTTAGTCCCAATCAAGCTATTTTAGCCAGTGGAAGTTATGATAAAACGATTAAACTTTGGGATGTGAAAACGGGCGAATGTTTGCAAACGATAACGGGAAGTAATGATGCGATTTGGTGCGTGGCTTTTAGTCCCGATGGTCGGCAACTTGCCAGTTGTGGCTATGAAAAAATTATCAGAATTTGGGAGATTGAAACTGGGAAATGTGATAAAATTTTGCAAGGACATAAAAAAGAAATTAAAGTGTTAGCTTGGAGTCCCGATGGTCAAACCATAGCCAGTGGATGTTTTGACTCTATTGTGAAGTTTTGGTCGGTGAAAACGGGAAGCTGTCTGGCGAGTTTAAAACAGTATAAAACTGGGATTAGAACCTTGGCTTTTAGTCCCGATAATCAAACGGTTGCAACGGGAGATAATGACCAAATTATTAAACTTTGGAATCGTCAAACGGGAAAATGTCTACAAACGTTTCGAGGATATACAAACTGGGTTTGGTCGTTAGCATTGAGTCCTGATGGTCAGATGTTGGCGAGTAGTCATTTAGACCATCAAGTGAGACTGTGGAATAGTGAAACCGGAGACTGTTTAAAAACTTTAACCGGACATCAGGCTTGGGTGTGGTCGGTGGCGTTTAGTCCCGATGGAAAAACGGTGGCGAGTAGTAGTGATGATGAAACAATTCGGTTGTGGGATGTGAACACCGGAAACTGTTGGAAATGTTTAAATTATTCGACGGAATATTATCAAGGTGGAATCTGGACGGTAGCCTTTAGTTCGGATGGTTTTTATTTGGCGAGTGGCGGTCAAGATACAACGGTGAAAGTTTGGAACTTACAAACTGATGAACTGACGGTTTTAACCGGACATCAAGGTTGGGTTTGGAGGCTGGCTTTTCATCCCCAGGCTGCTATTTTAGCCAGTGCAAGCGATGACAAAACGATTAAAGTTTGGGATGTCAAAACACAAGAATGTTTGCACACTTTCCCTGAAAAAAATAATATTAGATCGATAGCTTTTAATTTTGAGGGTTCGCTTTTGGCGAGTGGGAGTGAGGAGAAAACGGTCAAAGTCTGGGATTTAAAAACCGAAAAATGTCTGCATACCCTATTCGGACATGAGGGATGGATTTGGTCGGTTGATTTTAGTCCTGATAGTCAAATTTTAGCGAGTGGAGGTGATGATTGTACGGTGAAATTATGGGAGATGAAAACCGGAAATTGTCTCCACACCCTCGCAGAACATGATAGTACGGTAACATCGGTGATGTTTAATCGCTATCGCCATAAGATGATGAGCGCCAGTTCTGATGGTCAAATTAAACAGTGGGAAGTTGAGACGGGAAAGTGCTTAAAAAGCTTGATTGTTCCCAACATTTATCATCAAATGAAGATCGGAAATGTTCAAGGTTTAATAGAGGCTCAAAAAGAAGCTTTAAAAGGGTTAGGAGCAGTCGATAAATCTGGGTTTTAGGAAGATGGACTTGAGCAATTTTATCCAATTTATTCTTTTTAAATTCTAAATACTACGCGATCGCGTCCTGATTTTTTCGCTTCGTACAAGGCTCGGTCTGCTTCCCCAATCAAAAAATCTTCTGATAAATAATGATTGGGAATCAGACTGGCAACTCCCAAGCTTAAAGTGACTTGATTGCTCACAGGTGAATTGGAATGTTCGATCTCAATATTGTGCAGAGAATTCCTGATATTTTCGGCTACTTTTACCGCACCTTTGAGATGAGTATTTGGTAAAATAACTGCAAATTCTTCACCGCCATAACGTGCGACTAAATCAGCCGGACGTTTAACATTTTCACGCAGGATTTGAGCGATTTGCTGTAAACAAAAATCTCCAGCTCGATGACCATAGGTATCATTATAGGCTTTAAAAAAATCAACATCACACAAAATCAATGAGAGGGGAAGTCTTTCCCTCGCTAATCTTTTCCACTCCGAATGTAAACCTTGATCAAATCGACGACGATTAGCAATTTTAGTTAAGCTATCTACTGCGGCTAAATGCTCTAATTTTTGATTGACGATTTCTAATTGTTCGGTCAAAAGCTGCGATCGCTCTACCTGTTTTTTGAGTTCTTTCATCGCCCATTGCGTTTGTAAAATTCTGCGAATTCGCTGACGCATAATCGGCCAATGAATGGGTTTTGTAATGTAATCAGTTGCTCCGACTTCAAAGGCGCGATCAACTGATTTTTCATCGTTGAGAGTGGTAATAATTAAAACGGGTGGACACTGTTCACCCAAGGCGTTTTTGAGTTGATTACAACAGGTAAAACCATCAGTCTCCGGTAAAATAGCATCCAGTAAAATCATATCCGGTTTGAGGATAGAACACTGCTCAAAGCACTGTCGTCCATCACCGAGTTGAAGGACACGATATCCCTGACGTTCCATCTCCGCAGCGATTATTTTTCGCTGGGATAAGTCATCATCAACGACAAAAATTGAATGGGGATGAGTTTCACTGTTGACATAGAACATGGTTTAAACCTGAAAAAAATAAATGTTTAAAATTCATTAAAATTTATTCTTGTTTTTTTTACATAGACAAAATAAAAATCTAAATTTTATGATATTATATCACATCCAGTATGGCTTTATTTTACTCTTTTATTGGCTTGATTAAAGTCTCTAAAAATAATGATTAATCCGTAAAAATTACTATGTTATTGAAGGAGTAATACGGAATCTATATTGACTTATCGGTAAATTCACTGATCAATCAAGCGATCATTATACTCAATCCGGGAAATCCGTGAGTTTATATCTTGATCTAAACTTTTAAATTATTGAACAATATTTTTATATAATTATTTACTACATACAATAAATCAAGATAAAATATTAACATATCAGTTCTTTTTAGGCTATGTTTTTGTAAAACTTGTTGATTTTTTTGACTTAAAAAATATCTTAGATCCAGAGAATCTTGATCTAACAAAGCCTGCAAAGAGCGGCTTGAGCTTTACACAATCTTTATAAAATCAGCTAGAGAATAGCCGAAATCAAAATTAACCCCGCCTCTCATTCCAGAGGGCTTTCAGTCCAATTTAAGCCTAAAGAAGAGAGTCCTATTTTGTCAAGCTTTTGTAAAGCCGTTGAGTCAAATTCCAACAGGCTAGCGTTTGCATATCCTCAACAGCTTTACAAATCGGATAATTCCATTCTATAGAAAAGTAAGTTGACGACAATCATAGAATCGTCTATGCTCACTGTAAAGACCTGCAAAATAGCTATAGTTAACTTACTAAAACCAATTTCGTTTAATCCTCACCTGATTTCAGATTGCATATGAAAAGCCTATTCCTCGAACGCCTCCACAGTCCCGAACGTCCCGTTATCGTCTTCGACGGTGCAATGGGAACAAATTTGCAAGTTCAAAACCTCACCGCCGAAGACTTTGGCGGGAAAGAATACGAAGGTTGTAATGAATACCTCGTTCACACCAAACCCGAAGCTGTCAAAATAGTTCATCGGGGCTTTTTAGAAGCAGGTTCGGATGTGATCGAAACCGATACCTTTGGCGGTACTTCTATTGTTTTAGCCGAATACGACTTAGGGGATCAAGCCTATTATCTCAACAAAATTGCCGCCCAACTCGCTAAAGAAGTCGCGACGGAATATTCCACCCCGGAAAAACCCCGATTTGTTGCAGGTTCGATGGGGCCAGGTACAAAACTCCCCACATTAGGACATATTGATTATGATACCTTAGAAACGGCTTTTACTGAACAAGCTGAGGGATTATTTGATGGAGGTGTTGATTTATTCATTGTAGAAACCTGCCAGGATGTGCTGCAAATTAAAGCCGCCCTAAATGGAATTGAAAATATTTTTAAGAAGAAAGGCGAACGTCGCCCGATTATGGTTTCCGTGACAATGGAAGCCTTTGGAACGATGTTAGTTGGGTCAGAAATTAGTGCGGCTTTAACGATTTTAGAACCCTATTCTATTGATATTTTAGGATTGAATTGTGCGACCGGGCCAGACTTAATGAAAGAGCATATTCGCTACTTGAGTGAACATTCTCGGTTCGTCGTTTCTTGCATTCCCAACGCAGGTTTACCCGAAAATGTAGGCGGACAAGCCCATTATAAATTAACGCCAATAGAACTGAAAATGGCGTTGATGCACTTCATTGAAGATTTGGGCGTGCAAGTAATAGGCGGTTGCTGTGGAACTCGCCCCGATCATATTAAAGCCTTAGCTGAAATTTCTCAAACCTTAAAACCCAAACAACGCCAACCCCAATTAATCCCGTCGGCTGCTTCTATTTATGGTATTCAAACCTATGAACAAGAAAACTCATTCTTAATTATCGGGGAACGTCTCAACGCTAGCGGTTCTAAAAAATGCCGGGATTTACTCAACGCAGAAGACTGGGATGGTTTAGTTGCTTTAGCAAAATCTCAGGTGAAAGAAGGGGCGCAAATTCTCGATGTGAACGTTGATTATGTTGGGCGAGATGGCGTGCGAGATATGCACGAATTGGTGTCTCGTTTAGTAACAAATGTGAATTTACCGTTGATGTTAGACTCGACGGAATGGCAAAAAATGGAGGCGGGTTTAAAAGTAGCAGGCGGGAAATGTTTGCTGAATTCAACCAACTATGAAGACGGCGAAGAACGCTTTTTAAAAGTGCTAGAACTTGCGAAAAAATACGGCGCGGGTGTTGTCGTTGGAACCATTGATGAAGAAGGAATGGCACGCACCGCCGAGAAGAAATTTGAAATCGCCAAACGGGCTTATAATGATGCGATTAATTATGGCATTCCCGCCCATGAACTCTTTTTTGATACGTTAGCTTTACCGATTTCAACGGGGATTGAAGAAGACCGAGAAAATGGCAAAGCAACGGTTGAATCGATTCGTCGAATTCGCGAAGAATTACCCGGATGTCATATTGCTTTGGGCGTTTCTAATATTTCCTTTGGTTTAAATCCTGCCGCCCGTCAAGTGTTGAATTCGGTGTTTTTACACGAATGTATGGAAGTGGGTTTAGATTCCGCAATTGTTAGCGCCAGTAAGATTTTACCGCTTGCTAAAATTGAACCTGAATATCAAGATATTTGTCGCAAGTTAATCTATGATCAACGTCAATTTGAAGGCGATGTTTGTGTTTATGATCCGTTAACCGAATTAACTCAACTGTTTGAAGGGAAAACGACCAAACAAGATCGGGCTGTTACGAAAAATATGCCGATTGAAGAACGTCTCAAACAGCATATTATCGATGGTGAACGCATTGGTTTAGAAGAGGCTTTAGCCGTTGCTTTAGAAAAATATCCTCCCCTCGATATCATCAATATCTACTTATTAGAGGGGATGAAAGTTGTCGGAGAATTGTTTGGATCGGGTCAAATGCAGCTTCCGTTTGTATTACAATCCGCCCAAACGATGAAAGCTGCGGTGGCGTATTTAGAACCCTACATGGAGAAAGAAGACTCTAACGGTAGCGGTAAAGGAACGTTCCTCATTGCAACAGTTAAAGGTGATGTTCACGACATTGGGAAAAACTTGGTGGATATTATCCTTTCTAACAACGGTTACAAGGTGGTTAACCTGGGAATTAAACAACCAGTTGATAATATTATTTCCGCTTACCGAGAACATAATGCAGATTGTATTGCCATGAGTGGTTTATTGGTAAAATCCACTGCATTTATGAAGGAGAATCTGGAAGTTTTTAACAAAGAAGGCATTTCGGTTCCTGTTATTTTGGGCGGTGCTGCTTTAACGCCTAAATTTGTTTATGATGACTGTCAAAATACTTATCAAGGTAAGGTAGTTTACGGAAAAGATGCCTTTTCTGACCTGAACTTTATGGATCGATTGATGCCTGCAAAAACGTCAGGAAAATGGGATAATTTCCAAGGGTTCCTAGAAGAATATACTAAAGAAAATGAGTTCTTTGGGAACGGAAAGATTAAGTCTGAAACGGTTACTCCTGAGAAGCCAAAATCAGAAGCCGAAAATCAACAACCTGCAACGCCTGTAGAAGTTGATAGCCGTCGTTCAGAAGTGGTTGAGGTTAATATTGAACGTCCGACACCGCCATTTTGGGGTACAAAAGTTCTGCAACCAGAAGACATTTCTTTAGAAGAGGTTTTCTGGTATTTGGATTTACAATCTTTGTTTGCTGGACAGTGGCAATTCCGTAAACCGAAAGACCAATCTCGCGAAGAATATGATGCCTTTTTAGCGGAGACGGTTTATCCGATTTTAAATGAGTGGAAACAGCGAATTTTGCAGGAAAATCTCTTACATCCGCAAGCGGTTTATGGGTATTTTCCTTGTCAAGCGGAAGGGAATAGTCTGTTAATTTATGACCCGGAAGTGATGATTTCTGGAAACGGAAAACCCACCGAACCGATTGAAATCATTGAGTTTCCCCGTCAAGCTTCTGGAAAACGGTTGTGTATTGCTGATTTCTTTGCACCGAAAGAAACCGGACACATTGATGTATTTCCGATGCACGCGGTAACGGTGGGAGAAATTGCGACAGATGTTGCTCAAAAACTGTTTGCGGCTAACGACTATACCAACTATCTTTATTTTCATGGGATGGCGGTACAAACCGCAGAAGCGATGGCGGAATGGCTTCATGCGCGAGTACGTCGGGAGTTGGGTTTTGCAGGGGAAGATGCGGACAATATTAAGGATATTTTACGCCAACGTTATCGCGGTTCACGTTATAGTTTTGGGTATCCCGCTTGTCCGAATATGCAGGATCAATACAAACAGTTAGATTTGTTAAAAACAGATCGAATTGCGATGTATATGGATGACAGTGAACAGTTATATCCTGAACAGTCAACAACGGCGATTATGACCTATCATCCGGTTGCAAAATACTTTAATACTTAATCCCCCCTTGATCCCCCCTTAAAAAGGCAGGGCTGTTTCATTCTAAAATTTTGCGATCGCGAGGAGCTAAAATTGGAAGCAGTTTCACCCCTTTTTTCTTCAGAACACCTAAAATCTTAGAAAAACATAGCGATCGCCTGACTCAAACGGCT
>NZ_JAYGHR010000034.1:0-20209 GCF_034932365.1 Limnoraphis robusta BA-68 BA1
GTTATCTCACCTGAAAACCTTACTATGCTTTACTTCTACACTTATGAGATAACTGAGATAACCTAAATAAGATTTTATATAGTAAATTACTACTGTTCTTTACTCTTGATTCAGATGTGAAGTTAGGCAGTCACTCAAAAATGGAGTGAATTCTGTCATCACTCCAAATTCACTCCAAACTCACTCCAGAGTAGTTCAGTTGTATTGTCTGAAAGTGGCTTTAATTAAAGCTAGCGGTCAGATTTAAACCCATAACCTCTCGTCTCATGGACGGCGAGGAATTAGTCGATTTATGTTGGGTTCAGTCACCGAACGAGTGATTCGCTTTGCTCAATGTCCGGTGTTAGTTTTGCGTTAAATGTAACAATTTTAACAGTATTCCATCATTTTTTGTTGAGGTCGAATTTCTAAAATTTAACCCAAGCTAAACCTTTCGTTAACCTAAAAGGTGTAGGGTAAGGTGTAAGCATTCAACAGGGTCTTATCGTGACGATCTCGAACCTTGCTGTACTTCCTTCTAGTCAAACTTTTAGTCAAAAATCCCGTGATTTTTGCAGACGTGATTTGATTCCGCTTTGGCCAGAAGCACTCTGGAAAATTGAAGCAGGAATCGTCCGAACCGTCACTTGGAGTGAAGAAGGAAACCAAATTAGTCTAGGATATTGGGGTGTCGGAGATGTGATTGGTCAACCTTTATCACGACTCGACCCTTTTCAAGTCGAATGTTTGACTCCAGTAACCGTGAGTTTGATTCCTCCACCACAATGGTCAGAGGAGTTAGAATCGATCCTATCTCATGTTAAACAGGCGCAGGAACTTCATAGCATTGTTCAGACTCAAAGTACCGATTTGCGCTTGTTAAATTTCCTCAATTGGTTAGCGAAAAAGTTTGGTAATCCCACTGAATTAGGACTGTTAATTGATGTTCGTTTAACTCACTTAGAAATCGCTGATGTGATTGGAATAACTCGAGTGAGTGTAACTCGGATGATGCAGAGATTAGAACAACGTGGCATTATCTTACGCCCTCGTCGTCATTGTATTATCTTGAAGTCAGCTCTGTAAATCTCTCCTCTAGAATCCCATCAAAATTAGGTAGAGTGTATGAAGCTTTTTACAATCTTTTTAACTCTTCAAACGCAGGCATTTTTCACCTTTAGATCATTTTAACTCAACCTATTTTTGATGCTCTTTTTCTTGATGATATGATCAGGATACTAACAGAGTATCTATTTTTGTGAATAATCTGTTAACAGACTGCGGTAACTGAGCAAACTGTTTTGATGTCTAGGCAGTTCATTTTTCTTTCATCTTCTCCGATTATATAGTATCATATTTAATCGAGATCAGCATGATTAACAGGGGAAGGGGTAAATTTGTATCAGTTGCTATTGCACTAAATTGGGTTATCCCAAATCAAAGTCTCTCCAAACCCTGATCAAACTGATTTCATTAGACTGCATAACTTTCCATTGTTAAAGACTCAAGTCCACTCCTATTGTTTGAATAACGTTTATTCTGGCATTTTTTCTTGTAAAAATGAAGTGATTTTGAAACCCTTCAATTTATTCAGAATATTTTAGTCAGCAATTACTCAAACAATGGAATGAAATCTTGAGTTTAAATTGAAGTTCAATTCATTCGGTTCGTGAGGGGAATTAATCATCGTGAGATTTGCTACATTTAACGCTTCTCTTAATCGAGATACAGCAGGTCAACTGATCACTGATCTGACCACACAAAATAATCCGCAAGCCCAAGATATCGCCGAGATTATTCAACAAGTTAATCCCGATGTCTTACTGATTAATGAGTTTGACTATAACGCAGAGAATCCTGAACAAGCCATTAATTTTTTCCGAGATAACTACTTAGAAATTGGTCAAAATGGGGCGACTCCTGTTGAATATGAATATGTTTATGTCGCCCCTTCTAATACGGGAGTTGCATCAGAATTTGACCTCGATAATAATGGCGCAACTGTTACCACTCCTGGCGCAGATGGCTATGGGAATGATGCTTTAGGGTTTGGAAATTTTCCCGGTCAATTTGGGATGGTTTTGTTATCAAAATATCCCATTAATACAGAAAATGTTCGGACGTTTCAAAACTTCCTCTGGAAAGATATGCCAGAGAATTTATTACCTGATGATCCCGCAACACCCGAACCAAACGACAAATGGTATTCCGCAGAAGAATTAGCCGAATTACCCCTATCTTCAAAAAGTCATTGGGATGTTCCCATAGAAGTTGATGGAGAAATAATTCATGTCCTCGTTTCTCATCCCACACCCCCAACTTTTGACGGAGAAGAAGACCGAAACGGACGCCGTAACCATGATGAAATTCGCTTTTGGTCAGACTATGTAACTCCAGGCGCAGGAGATTATATTTATGATGACGATGACGAAGCCCCAACAGGCGGACTAACAGAAGGTTCAGCCTTTGTGATTATGGGCGATCAAAACGCAGATCCGTTGGATGGCGATAGCACCAACGATGCCATTTTACAACTAATCGACAACCAGAATATTCAAGGTTCTGCAACTGATATCAATATTACCCCAGATAGCAACGGAGGCGTTGTTGCTGCAACAGATCAAGCAGGGGCTAACGTTGGACAACAGGGAAACCCCGCTTTTGATACCGCAGACTTCGGCTTTGATCCGAACAACCCTACTGTTGATGCAGCCCCAGGAAACCTACGAGTAGACTATGTACTCCCCTCAACAAACCTACAAATTGACGATGTAGGAGTCTTCTGGCCAGCCCCCGGTACACCCGGATCAGAGTTAGTAGCAGCTTCCGATCATCGTTTAGTTTTCGCGGATCTCGCCTTTGAAGAAGAAAGCGCCTTCACCCTACAAATTCTGCACACCTCCGACCAAGAAGCAGGAATTCCAGCCCTCAACGATGCTCCCGGCTTATCGGCTGTAATGAACGCCCTAGAGGATGATTTTGAGAATACCATCAAACTCAGTTCCGGTGACTTATATATTTCAGGGCCGTTTTTTGATGCGAGTCGGGACATCTACGACACAACAGAAGACGGCGAACCCGAACCCGCAGGTCAACCCGGTATAGCCGATATCCTCATTCAAAATGAGTTAGGATGGGATGCTGCGGCCGTTGGAAACCACGAATTTGACGCCGGGGATAGCACATTCTTCAGTTTACTCGCCCCGAACCCCAATTGGGTTAATGGCACTGGTCAAGGCATTGGTGAAGGCGGTTATCCGGGTGCAAGTTTCCCTTATCTAGCCACGAACCTAGATTATACCAATGCTACGCTTCCAGAAGGATTAACTGTCGTTGATAGTGGATTACCCGCCCAACCCAATAGTCTCACAGGTAGCGTTGTCGTTGATGTCAACGGTGAACAGGTCGGTGTCCTGGGTGTGGTTACGCCTTATCTACCTGCGATCGCCAATATTGGCGGGGTTGAGATGGAAACAGGTGATGGCATCTCGGCGGGTACTCCCATTGACCAACAAGTTGCTGCTTTAGTTGCCAATCTCCAACCGGAAGTCCAGTTACTCACCGATGCTGGGATTAATAAAATTATCCTGATGACTCACCTTCAGGAAGCCGAGATCGAACAAGCACTCGCTGAAGCCTTAGATAGCCAAAATATTCCCATTGATGTGATGATTGGGGGCGGATCGCATCGGGTGATGACGACGGATGAGACAGGCGTTCCTCCGTTGCGAGAAGACGAGACTCAGCAAAATACACCAGGATTAATCTTACAACCCTATCCTCAAATTTACAACAGTGATGAGGATGAAGATCAAGTTTTCTACATTAATACAGGTGCAAACTATCGTTATCTCAGTCGGCTTGTTACCAACTTTGATGAAAATGGTGTTGTTACTTCCATCAGCGAAGAAGAAAGTGGAACTTTTGCAACTGATATTGCTGGAGTTAATCGTCTTTACGAAGAAGAGATTACCACAGTCGAGCAGGTAAAAGCTGTTGCCGATCCAGAATTGGTTTCAATTGTTGATGGAGTGGGTGAGTTCGTTAATAGTCTTGATGCTAATATTTTCGGTCAAACCGAGGTTTTCCTCAACGGAATTCGGGGAGATGTTCGCACCCAAGAAACCAACTTAGGAAACCTCGCATCCGATGCCCAAGACTTCTATGCAGAAGAATATCTCACAGCAGGTCTATTAGGAGAGGCGTTTTCTGATTTTGATGAAATTGACATCTCCTTCAAAAACGGAGGCGGTATCCGCGATATTATCGGCGTTTCCTCGATTGCTGGAGGTGGGGGTGAACTCGTTCAAAAGCCGCCAGCCGCTAACCCCAACGTAGGTAAGGAAGAAGGCGATATTTCCCAGTTAGATCTTTCTAATTCTCTACGGTTTGATAATAGTCTTGTTGTTGGTACTGTTACCGCCGCAGGGTTGTATGAAATTGCCGAACACATGGTCGCCCGTGTGGAAAATGTTGCAGGTCAATTTGGTCAAATTAGTGGCTTTAAATTTAGCTATGATCCGACTGCACAGGGTCGTACCAGTGAACAACCCGGAGAACGAATTCAAAATTTAGCCCTCACCGATGATGACGGTAACGTTAAAGAAATTATCGTTCAAGAGGGTGAATTGGTGGGCGATCCAGAGCGTACCTTTAGCCTGGTGACACTGGAGTTTCTCGCAGGTGGAGGGGATAGTTACCCCAATGTTATTCAAAATCAAGTCCCCCTGAGTACATTGACACAACCGGAGTCTCTCGCTAATGCTGAGTTAGAAGCCGGTCGTGAACAAGACGCTTTAGCCGAGTATCTAGCTGCATTCTTCAATAGTGAAAACGAACAAGATCCTTTCTCTGAACCTGACACTCCCCAGTCAGAAGACGAACGAATTCAAAACTTGGCTGTCCGCGAAGATACGGTACTGAGTGATGATGATGATACCCCACAACCTCAACCTGTAGCTGAAGTCTTAGAAGTTCAAGGACGTTTTGAAACCGGAATCTTTAACGAGTCAGCCAGCGAAATAAACGTTTTTGATACGACCACTCAACGAGTATTTGTCACAAATGATTCTGATTTGACGCTGGATATTATCGACTTCTCCAACCCCGCAGAACCCACACAAGTGAGTAAAATTGACCTTTCTCCCTTTGGCGGAGGAGTCAATGGAATTGCAATCTTTGAAGGATTGATCGCCGTCGCCGTTCAAGCTAACAATGTTCAAGAAAATGGTCAAATTGTCTTCTTCAACACAGACGGAGAAGTAGAAGGCGATCCTGTTGTCGTTGGGCCGTTACCGGATATGGTCACATTTACTCCCGACGGAACAAAAGTCCTGGTGGCGAATGAAGGGGAACCCGACGATGATTATACCGTTGATCCAGAAGGATCTGTGAGTATTATTGACGTTGAAGCCCGCGAAGTCACCACAGCAACGTTTACCGCTTTCAACAGCCAAATTGAACAGTTACGCGAAGCCGGAGTGCGAATTTTTGGGCCAAATGCAACCGTCGCCCAAGATGTAGAACCGGAATTTATCGCTGTTTCTGCCGACTCTAGCACGGCTTATGTTGTGCTACAAGAAAATAATGCGATCGCTGTTGTTGATATCGAAGCGGGTAGCATTAGCGATATTCTCCCTCTCGGTTTCAAAGATCACAGCCAAATTCCCCTAGATGCAAGTGATCGAGACGACGAAATTAATTTCGCCACCTACGCAAACCTGTTTGGGATGTATCAACCCGATAGCATCGCCGCCTATGAGGTGAATGGCGTTACCTATATTGTCACAGCCAATGAAGGCGACAGCCGGGACTATGATGGCTTTAGCGAAGAATCTCGCATCGAAGATCTCACCCTCGATCCCACTGCATTTCCGAATGCAGCCGAATTACAACTTCCCGAAAACTTAGGGCGTTTGGAAGTAACCACAACCCTCGGAGATACAGACAACGATGGCGACTTTGACGAACTTTATGCTTTTGGAGGTCGATCTTTTTCCATTTGGGAACCAACAGAAGAGGGTTTAGAGTTGGTGTTTGATAGTGGTGATCAATTTGAACAGATCATGGCTGACACCTACACCTTCGACTTCTTTAACGTCAGCAACGATGATAATAATTCTGATAGCCGTAGCGACAATAAAGGACCAGAATCAGAAGCGTTAGCGGTTGGTGAAATTAATGGGAAAACCTACGCCTTTATCGGTTTAGAACGGATAGGCGGTGTGATGACTTATGATATTACAAATCCGAGTAAACCCCAGTTTGTTCAATATTTCAATAACCGTGATTTCTCTATCGAATTTGGCGAAAATGAAGACGGAGATCCGGTTCTAACCCCTGAACAACTAACTGCCATTGGCGATCTTGGCCCTGAAGGAATCACGTTTGTCGGAGGCGAAAACCCTCGACTAATTGTTAGTAACGAAGTTAGCGGAACAACAACATCTTATTCGATTACCGCTCAAAATAGCGCCCCTGTTTTAGTCGAAACGCCTGACTTGAGTTTAGGGGAGTTGGAAAACCTCTCAAATTCTGATAACCTTGAGGGTATTTCTATTGCTGAGTTTGTTGGGGAAATTAGCAGCGATACTGATGATGATGATATCGGAATTGCGATCGCAGGCGTTGATAATACAAACGGAACTTGGGAATATTCCATTGATAATGGTACAACTTGGATCAGCATTACGGGTGTTTCCCAAGAGAATGCTTTAGTCTTAAATTCAACGGCTCAAATTCGTTTTATTGCCACCAGTATTACATTTACTGGAACAATTGAACGAGCGATCACATTCTTTGCTTGGGATGGTACTTTTAGCGAAAGTGGAAGTTTTGTAAATGTCACCCAAACAGGTCAAACAACTGCTTTTAGTCAAATCTCCAAAACTGCTAGCTTGACGGTGATCGAACAACAAAATATTCCTCCGGTTGTTGTTGATGAAATTCCTAACCAAACCGCACAGGTAAATATCGGGTTTAGCCTCAATCTTGCAGAGAATTTCCAGGACGAAGATGATGATCCGCTCACTTTTAGCAGTCCTAATTTACCGCGTGGGTTAACGATAGATGAAACAACCGGGTTAATTATCGGAACTCCTATTAATGAAGGAACCTTTAATGTGACTGTTGTCGCCAGTGATGGTGAAGCGGAAATAGAAACGAGTTTTGAGTTAGCAGTCTCACCGTTTGTTATCCCTGTTATTCCACCGTTACCCGATGATGATGATGGAGAAACTCCTGAACCTCCTGTTGATGATGGGGATGATGATGATGGTGATGATGATGGAGAAACTCCTGAACCCCCTGTCGATGACGATGATGATGATGAAACTCCTGAACCCCCTGTCGATGACGATGATGATGATGATGATGATGATGATGGTGATGATGATGGAGAAACTCCTGAACCGCCTGTTCCTCCCGTTGATGTAGACGTTCCGGTTCGTCAACCGAATACGACAACTAACACGATAGAAGGAGATGAAACCGAGAACGAACTATTAGGAACTGCTGAAAATGAAGATCTTTTTGGCTTCCAAGGAAATGATATTCTCGCCGCATTAAATGGGGATGATAATATCTATGGTGGCGGAGAGGATGACCTAATTTTCGCAGGTCAAGGCGATGATAACTGCTACGGCGATGTCGGAAATGACTCGATTTTCGGCGGTATTGGCGGTACAATTCCGGGTGATGACTCGAGCGATATTGACTACATCGAAGGTGGAGATGGAAATGATATTATCTTCGGAAATAAAGACGCAGATACTCTCATCGGAGATGGGGGAGATGATATTATTTTCGCCGGAAAAGATGATGATCTCGTGAGTGGGGGTGAGGGGAATGACTTCATCACAGGGGATGAGGGAAATGATACCCTTTTAGGTGGTAATGGACGCGATCGCTTCTTATTTGTTGAAGGTGCAGGAACAGACTTGATCGCTGACTATGAAAATGGTCAAGATCTATTTGTTTTGGGTGAAGGTTTAACCTTTGACCAACTGACAATTATTCAAGTTTCAGGTCTGACGCAAATTCAAGTTAGCAGTACCGATGAAGTTCTCGCAACTTTACCGGGTATTGCGGTGGGTGATATCGGTGAAGAAGATTTTACCTTATTTGAACCCATTGAAACGCCCTTAGACTCCTAAATTTCAAAACCCGGTTTCTTAATTTTAAAACCCCGGTTTCCTCAATTTTAAAACCCCGGTTTCCTCAATTTTAAAAACCCGGTTTCTTAAAGAAACCGGGTTTTTGGAGAAGGTTTTTGGAGAAACCGGGTTTTTGGGTGTCAAGTTAAGATATAATGCCATAGTCTATCTTCTGTGATCATGCAAATCGCTCTGTTTGGCACTAGCGCCGATCCCCCAACCGCAGGTCATAAAAACATTTTGCGCTGGCTATCTCAACAGTTTGATCAAGTTGTGGTCTGGGCTTCTGACAACCCGTTTAAGTCTCACCAGACGCCGATAGAACATCGCACAACCATGCTGAAAATTCTCATTGAAGATATTTCTCCTCACCATAACATCGCCCTTCACCAAGAACTCAGCAGTCGTCGTACCCTGGAAACGGTACAAGGTGTTAAACAATACTGGCCAGAAGCTGAGTTACATTTAGTCGTGGGTTCCGATTTAATTGGCCAGATGCCCAATTGGTATAAAATAGAAGGATTATTGAGTCAAGTTAACCTGTTAGTTGTCCCTCGACCCGGTTATCAACTTGAGGAGGAGAAGATCAAAGCACTCCAACAACTCGGGGGAAATGTGGCGATCGCTTCGATCACAGGCTTACCTGTTTCTTCGTCAAACTATCGCAAAAAAGGAGATCCCGAAACGTTAACTCCTGCAATTCAAGCCTATATCGAACACAATCATTTGTATCAGTCTCCCCAATAAGATTTCAAACAACCCCAGTTCACCCAGTTCTAGGGTACAGTTAAAATTGACATCAGGGATTCTTAATTGTTGAAAATTCAGTAACTTAAACAGCTAGATGGCCGGACGCAGCCAAAAAAAAACTACCCCTCATCCTCTAGAAGACTTCAAAGTTGGAGTCGATAACATTATTTTTTCTGTCGATACCACTCAAAACCGTCTGTTGGTCTTATTGGTAATGCGACAAGAAGACCCCTTTCGCGATCGCTGGAGTCTACCGGGAACCCTAGTCCGCCAAGGAGAATCTTTAGAAGATGCTGCCTATCGGATTTTATCGGAGAAAATTCGCGTTAATAATCTATACTTAGAACAATTGTATACCTTTGGCGGACCTGATCGTGATCCCCGTGAAAGTCCTAATAGTTATCATGTTCGTTATTTATCTGTGAGTTACTTTGCTTTAGTTCGGTTTGAAGAAGCAGAATTAATTGCAGATGGAGTAACAGGAATTGCTTGGTATCCTCTCGAACAAGTTCCTCAACTGGCTTTTGATCATAATCACATTTTGAAATACGGTTATCAACGTCTACGCAATAAACTTGAATATAGTCCCGTTGCTTTTGATGTACTCCCCGAATTCTTTACATTAGGAGATTTGTACCAACTTTATACGACTGTTTTAGGTGAAGGCTTTTCTGATTATTCCAACTTTCGCGCCCGTTTACTGAAATTAGGATTTCTCTGCGATACGGGGAAAAAAACATCACGAGGGGCGGGAAGACCCGCAAGTTTATATCGGTTTGATGCGGAAGCATTTGCACCGTTTAAAGATAAACCGTTAGTCTTTGTTTAGAATAGGATTTGTTTCATCCTGAAGCCTGAAAATCAATGATTTGAGAGTAGAAAATCCCCTGAACAATCCTATAAAAATTATTAACCCAAACACAATTAGCTTTTGGGTTTGGGTTGTTCTTCAATGGTCGTTACTCTTTTGCGATTCACTTCTTGCCATTCTTCTTTGGGTTTCTGTGGGGGTTTGCCTTTTCCTTCCTCACTCCAAATCAAATAAAGAGCAATTCCTAGAAAAATAACGATAATTTCCATTGTGCCACTATCTCCTATTTTAATCAAGCACATGAATGTGTAAGGCGAATAGAATGACCTTCTCCCCTAGACATAGGCTGTCCTTCAGTAAAGGGGCGTCAATCTAATCGTTTTATGGTAAATGTTGGGTATTCTACAGATTGATCTGCATGAACTTCCGGAAAAAATCAAGAAGTTTTGTGACATCCCCAAATAATTCCTTACAGGCTACTACAACTCCCCCGTCAATGACACTCTATCCCGGAGAATATCTTTAATGATTTCTTCCTAGAGTATCCCCCAATCGTTAAAGTCTGAAATAGAGTTAGCTTAATTCCCCTAAATGACACTGCTGTTAACATCATATCTCAATTTTTTAGAATGCCTAGTTGTCCGTAAAAATGCTGAAATGGGCCATTGTAGCCTTAGTGAACTCGCCTAACCTCCGTCACAACCTAGATAGAGGGGAAGACTGAAATGAGGTATCAAATACCGGATGGAAGTTCAACCCTATCTCACTCTTTATAAGTTGATTTTTGCAGCAATTTAACACCCAATAATCAATAGGTGATTATGTCTATTTTTAGAGGAAGTCGAGTATACACCCTGACTTTTATAGCAGGTCGCGCTGGTTTGTTTACAAGGGTCAAGCCTTGAATGTTACCACCAAGACACAAAGACACAAAGAATTTGTAAAGATTAACCTGCTCATTGCTATAATAAATTTTTGCAACAAAATATTTTTACTCCAATCAAAACTCAAGTTATAGCAGTTTTGAATTGAATCAGGTACAGTGAGGATTAAAAACCCGGTAACTTTTACGCGCACCGGGTTTTTGGGGTATACAGTTATGGCGATCGCACACAAGACTTAAATCCTGTAGGGGAACCCTTGAAGGGCGCCCTCCAATCAAAAACTTTTTAAGGGGGGAAATTAGCCCTAAATCAAGGCTTAATGATGATGGTGATGATCACCATGACTGTGATCATGATGATGATGATGATCGCCGTGACTGTGACTGTGAACTTCTTTTGCTTGAACCGACGCCAACTGTAGATTAACCGCTAAAGCTGTTTCATTTAATAAGGCTTCAATCTGCGGATTTGCCCATTCTGCTGCCATTTTCATAAACTCAGGATGATCGTTAGCACAAGGCATTTGTACATAGGTAATCTCGGGATGTTTACGTCGCAATGATTCGATAATATGTTCGACATCTAACAGCGTTTCATGGTTTTCTGTGGCAAATCCAATCGGCATAAAGACAATGGATGTCGCCCCTAATTCAATCAGGTTTTGGGCAGCTAATTTAACGTTGGGTTGCGTCCACTCAATTAACGGTGTGTCATGGTTTAACCAACCAATGGAAATCAACGGATAACGATGAATTAAACGTTCCCGAATCAGTTCATACATCGCTTGACTTTCATCAATTCCTGATGTGAATCCTTTGGCTTTGTGAGGACAGCCATGATTCATTAAAATAATAGCTGTTTGGGAGGGTAAATGGGCAACGGCTAACTCTTTTTGAATCTTTTCTTCGACCATTCCCGCCATTAAATCTAAATAGGCAGGTTCGTTATAAAACGATGGAATATAACGTTGACCTTTCACCCAATGTTCGCTACCATCTGCTAAGTTTGTTAAGGCTTTATTCACCTGTTCGACAGCGATTCCACTGGTAAAAATTGAATCAACGACTAACAACGGATAGATGAGAATTTTATCAAATCCTTCTGCTTTGATCTGGGCTAAAACCTGTTCAGGGAGGAAAGGCGCACAGAAGTTATAGGCTTTGAAAACTTTGACTTTATCGCCCCATTTGTGTTGAAGTTCATGTTCAATTCCCGCCCGTTGCTGTTCAAAAATCGCATTGTGAGGGGAGATGAAATTACCATGTTGATGACTCCATTCATGCAAGTCAAACACGGCTAATAGTTTGGCTAAAGGCGGATAAATCCAAGTCGGAACCGGGGCAAATTTTGCGGTTAACAAGTTTAACGCTTGTTCGTTATAATTGGCAAAATCTTCATAACTTTCAACTTCACCATATCCCATCAATAAGACAGCGACTCGATCTTGAGGCGTTTGACTCTCGGATACAGAAAGATTTTCTTGGGTTCTTTCGGGAGTTGCGACCACTTTGTTATCCTCAAAAATAGTTGTTATTTACAGGTGGGAGTGTCTGGGACTTCTCAATCCTTTTCACTCGCCTTTCTAGCTTAACATCCCCCTCGGGGGGATAACTCGATCTACAGTATAAAAGAAGTTGAACCGAATTTGGGTTATGGCGGTTGTCATTATTGCTGGTATTCACGATCAGACGTTAACAAAATCCTTTGTCAGTCAGCTTTTCAGCGATAGTTTGAGTCGTTGTCAGTCGGGGAATTTGTTGATTTTTCCGACCCAAGATTACCCGGCTTATTCGGGACTTGACATTTTTAGCTATTTATGCAGTCAATCTCAAGCGATTTCTAACCAGAGTTTTGAGGCCAATTCAGTTAAATTACCGCTAGTCTTCATTTGTTTTAGTGCGGGGGTTGTGGGTGCGATCGCGGCGGCTTGGATGTGGCAGGCGGCGGGGGGTGAAGTCAAAGCCTTGATCGCCTTAGACGGTTGGGGGATGCCTCTAGGGGGGAATTTTCCCGTTTATCGCATCAGCCATGATCATTTTACCCATTGGAGTTCAGGGTTGTTAGGCGCCGGAGTTGAAAGCTTTTATGCTGATCCACCTGTGGAACATTTACACCTGTGGAGTTCCCCAGAAGCAACTAGAGGATGGTGGCTGCATCAAACTTCAACGGGCGTTAATACCGCATCTCCAACAACTGCAAAAACTGTTTTATCTTATTGGTTAAAGATTCACGGAGAAGATTAGATGGAACCGACACCAAAACCGAGGGTAAAAATTTGTTGTATTAGTCGTGTTGTCGAAGCAAAAATGGCTGTGAAAGCGGGGGCATCGGCGTTAGGATTAGTTTCAGCAATGCCGTCTGGGCCTGGGGTAATTTCTGAGGAATTAATCGCGGAAATTGCAACAATAATCCCGCCAGGAGTGGCTTCATTTCTGTTAACCAGTCAACAGGATACGCTATCGATTATTAATCAGCAAAAACGCTGTCGGGTGAATACCATTCAACTTTGTGATTCTCTTTCAATTGAGAGTTATCCAATATTACGAGAAGCCATGCCCGGAGTGGCATTGGTACAGGTGATTCATGTAACCGGAGAAGCGTCTATTGAGGAGGCGGTGAGGGTTGCGCCGCAAGTTAACGCAATTTTACTCGATTCGGGGAACCCAACGTTAAGCGTCAAACAGTTGGGGGGAACGGGACGGGTGCATGATTGGCAGATTAGCCGGAAAATTCGGGAATTGGTGAATGTTCCTGTATTTTTAGCTGGGGGGTTGAATGCTGATAATGTGTCAGCAGCAGTTCAAACGGTGGCACCCTTTGGGCTGGATGTGTGTAATGGTGTCAGAACAGAGGGTCAATTAGATGAGCATAAACTGGCTCAGTTTTTTAGTCAAATTTAAAAATTGCTAGAAATCTTAGAGGTATAGCAGTCGAAGCCTTTGATTAGGACAGTGTTTTTCTGTCAAATCCTTTTATGATAAAGGTTTCAATTCTGTCTCCTGTCTCCTGTCTCCTGACTTCTGCTATATATTATACTTTAGAGAAAAAACTTAAACAAGTTAGACGGGTGGACTCAAATGCAGTTAGATCTAAAAAGTTCCTATATTGATATCAACGGTGTTCAACATTATTATGAATGGATCAAAACGCCGAGTCAGGAACAGAGAAAGCCTGTGATGGTGTTTCTGCATGGGTGGGGCGGTTCGGGTCGCTATTGGACAAGTACAGCCCAAGCGTTATCGGATGAATTTGATTGTTTGATTTATGATTTACGCGGTTTTGGTCGTTCAAAAGCACGGGGAATTGAGGAGTTGGATTTTCCGCCTTTGAGTTATGAATTAGTCGATTATGCTCACGAACTTAAGGGGTTATTGGATGCACTCAGTTTAGACAAAGTTTATTTGAATGCTCACTCAATGGGCGGATCAATTGCGGCTTTATTTCTCAATCTTTATCCCGAACGAGTCGAACGAGCGATTTTAACCTGTAGCGGGATTTTTGAATATGATGAAAAGACATTTACCACGTTTCATAAGTTTAGTCGATATGTGGTTTTATTTCGACCCAAATGGTTAGCTAAGATTCCGTTTGTTGATAAAGTTTTTATGGCGCGATTTTTACGTCGTTCTTTACCGACACCCATCAGTCAAGCTTTTTTAGAAGATTTTTTGCTAGCAGATTTTGACGCGGCTTATGGTACGGTGTTGACGTCGGTGAGTAAAGAGGCGACCGAGTGGCTTCCTCAACAATTTGCACAGTTTACCGTACCGACGTTATTAGTAGCTGGAGAATATGATCAGATTATTCCCGCAGAAATGGGACGACAAGCGGCGGCATTGAATGATCAGATTGAACTTGCTATCTTAGAAAATACAGCGCATTTTCCCATGTTGGAAGATGCACCAACATACCTCGAACGGGTGCGGGAGTTTCTCAACCGATAACAGCGTAAAATACAACTTAGATTCGATTTTCGTCAGTCTCTCCGAGCTTAATTTACTCAATTGCACCCCGAAATTTAGGCGGATCATTATAAGTCCGCGAAGAGGTAAAAATCTGATGACAATTCCTCCTTATCTTTATCCCCTCGCCGCTCCGCTTTTAATTCCGGTTGCGCGTCAATTAGGTAGACAGTTAATGTCAGTAATGAATGGTGGTCAGCGATCGCCATCTCCTGGCGCAAATCTTTCTTCTGTTCCTGAACAGGTGAAAGAAGATCCTCGCTATGTTGAGGCTTTGGTTAAATATTCCCAGCGCAAAGACAGCCGAATTCAAGAGTTTCATTCGTTAGAAACGATTCAAGAAGAACGTCGCCTACAAATTCGTCAGCAAGAAATTACAGATCGCCGGGAAATTAGTCGTTTACAACGGGAATTGATCCGGGAATTACAAACCAATGAAATTCAACTCAAACTCCATGAACTTGATGCAATTTGGAATCGAGAAAAGTGGTTTTCTAATCTGAGTCGTCAGGAAACAGAAAGAATTTTATTAGAAGGACAAGAACACCATCGATTATTGATGTTTATCGCACCGCCTGATATGAGCGAAGATTGTCCGTTAGCGATGCAAAGACATCTGAAAAAAGATATTGGTAATGGTTTAAGACGGTTTCTCAACCAACATTATCCCCAAACCAGTGATCGGCGTCCGGTAGAGTTTTATGCAGATTATTTTACTCGACCCTTGGGTGATATTGAAGTCCGAAAATTACAGATGGTGTTATCGCCTGTACCGACTTTTATATTATACAGTGATATTAATGATTATGAAGTGCATTTTCATGTCGGATTTTGGGGACTGCAAAATCAAAATGTTTCTCTGATTCCGATTCAACCTTGGAATTGGGAAAAAGCACAGCAAGAACTAGAGGCTAAAGGAGTCAGTCCAGATTTAGCCAGCCGTCAAGTCCGGCAATTAATTGTAACAATTTATCAGATATTAGCGGCTTTTTTAGTCGATTGGTATTATCTGAGTATTGACCCCAATTATCAACCCCATTTGTTTAAATTAACTTCGGAATTTCCGAGAATCTGGATTAAACCTTATGTGGCAGTTCTCAAAGATTTACAACAGCAAAGACGACAAGTTTATCGTCAAGAGTTAGAAATGATCATCAATAAAAACAATGAAAGACAACAGATAAAAACTCAACAAAATCCTCAAAATTGGAATAGTTTTTTGACGTTAACTGCACATTCAGATGTTATTAATGTGATTGCGGTGAGTTCAGATGGTCAGTTGATTGCCAGTGGCGGTTGGGATCATAAAATTAAGATTTGGTCAGTACAAACCGGACAACAGATCCGAACGTTAAAAGGTCATTCTAACTCAATTACAGCATTAACTATTACACCTGATGGTGAATTCCTGGTGAGTGGGAGTGTGGATAGCAAGATTAAAATTTGGTCACTACAAACGGGAGAATTGTTGCAGACTCTTGAGGGTCATTCCTATTCAGTGAGTACGGTAGCAGTCAGTTCAAATTCTCAGTTTATCGTGAGTGGAAGTTGGGATAATACGATTAAAATTTGGTCGCTAGAAACGGGAAAATTGCAGCATACCCTAACTGGACACGCCAATTCTGTTAATGCTATTACGATTGATACTGATGCGGAACTGATTTATACTGGTAGCGTAGATAATACCATCAAAGTTTGGTCGCTAGAAACCGGAAAACTACAGCAGACTTTTGAGCCGTTTCAAACCTATAAAACGGTCGTTATTAGTTCAGATACTCAATTTGGGGTGAGTGGAAGTTGGGATAATACCATTGAGGTTTGGTCACTCAAAAATGAACAATTGATTCATACTCTACCAGGACATGATCAAGATATTTTAGATGTAGCTGTGAGTCCAAATTCTAAGTTAATTGCCAGTAGTAGTTCTGATCAAACCATTAAGATTTGGTCGCTGGAAACGGGATATTTACTTCGCACGTTAACAGGTCATTTTAATAGCGTTAGTACAGTGAATTTTAGCCCGGATGGATTGTTTTTAGTGAGTGGGAGTAGCAATGGGATGATTATGATTTGGCGATGTCACTAAATAAATTGATTGGAAAATGACCATAGGTACCGTTAACTCCGGTTTCGTCGCTGGATTGACAAGAAACCAGTACACCCCGATACTGTTGAGTGTAGGGACTCGCATAGTAAGATTGACTACGACCATTAAATTTGAGATAAACTGAACCTTCTATTGCTTCTATTGCGTTGCGATTTAGGGTAATATTATGATAATCTAATCCTTGCAAATACTGTTCGAGTGCGTTCCAGGCTGCATCCAAAGAATCGGCACATATTCCGAGCATTTGATATTCTGAATTTTGGACTAAAACGTGCAGTGCTTCACAAATGCTCGCGCGATTTTCAATCGGATTAACAGATTGAATGTCTGCACAGGTAAAGGCTTCTAGGATTTTTTGAGCCGTTTCTATTGAAAGGTTCGCAGGTTGTGAAGAAGACATATAAGTTTTAGATTTTACCCCATTTTAAAGGATTGAGGTAGTCAGTTCAAGAGCTAAGTTGTAATTAAAGCTTGATGTTGAAGCGGAGGAGATCTTTAACCATACCCATCAATAAATCTATAGGGCGGTTGCTGGCCGCCCTAAGTCCTGTGGGGTTCAAGCAAGAGTCAATTCTCCTGAACGCTCGACAGGGTTAGAAAAGAAGGAGACTGAGCTTGTCTCATTCCACGTTCGAGGTGATTCCGAGTCAGGGCTTTGTTCGAGTTCGCCTTTGAACACCAACATTGAGTCTGTTGAACGTACTGTCATTTCACCTTGAGACAGGGCGACTCGCCATTGACGACCGGTTTTCCAAGCATGGAATTTAACGGCATTCCAACGGGGATTCACCGGATATCCGGCAAATCCAGAACGCAATGCGGGAATGCAAGCATCATCGAAGCCTGTCAGTACCAACACGCTTTCGGTTAGTTGAACTGTCTTGAATTTGTTTGGCTGTTGCTTCAACACAGACGTCACCTCCTTTAAGTTTTGTATCGAGTTGATTTAATATAAGTGTAGCCTTGTGATGTAGAAGTTACCAGCGAGATTATACTGAAAAAGCAGAGACTTTCTATACTGTCTCTACCGAAAAAATGTCAGTGTTATCCGGAATTTTCGTGCAAATTGCTACGCACTAGCGTGGGTGATTTCTTTCCAGCGTTGATGCCACAGTTCCATAACGGTCTTACTTTCCGGTAAGTCCTCAAACTGCTGGGTTTGCACTTTGATTTCCGGTGCTAGCCCTTCTAAGGATTCAACACTACCACAGTAGCGTAGAACTTGCCGCCATCCTTCTTGCCATTGTAGACAGGCTTGCTGACGTTCTCGCAAGGGTTTGAGCCGTTCTTCATCTATTTTGAGTTGCTTGGCTTTTTCACCCCATGCTGATCGCCATTGTTCAACGGCGGTAGAATTGTACTGGGAGCCATAGCGTTGGACTTCGCGACTGAAGATTTCTCCGAGTTGGTTGAGGCGATCGCGATCGCGACATTGAGAAATCGCCTCTAACCCTTGTTCTATCCAAAGCGGTAGGCAGCGATAGCTCACGAAGATTGCTCCTGACCCTATTATTTTAACCCAGATTTGGTGTTGCCACATCTCTAAATGTTCAATTTGTCGAGGGGCTATACCGAGCAAAGCTGAGACTTCTAACCAAACTCGCGCCAATGGCCATTTAGCCGGAACAATGATTCCCGCCGTGACTAAGTTCTTAGACATAATAGATTACACCTAGATCCTGGAACTTTTATATTGTCCCGAAGCTTCTATATATAGTGTTTTCGGGGATAGTCTGTTTATCTTAACTCTATATGTAGTATTTCGTCTAGTTCATTCTGAACTGATACTGAAGATATCCCCACTGTAGAGTTTGAGTTAAACAAGTCTTCTATTATAGCAGATAAAACTCATTTTTGCAAAATCTGTTAATCTAGTCTTGACAGTGACCCTCCGGGTTCAGCAGTCGCTAAGATTGCGAACTTCGCTCTCTTGCGAACTTTGCTCTCGGCGGAAACCGCGCCCGCCGCAAGTTCGCGCTCTCGACGGAAACCGCGCCCGTCGCGAGTTCGCGCTCATGGGGGAAACCCCCAAGACCCTCCGGGTTCGCCAGTTTTTACAGTGACCAGTTCTTTTGCTTGTCACCTGTCACCTGTCACCTGTTCACTATCTCCTGACACCCTAATTTGTATCTATGAAACCGAGTCGAATTCATCACGTGGCGATTATTTGCTCTGATTATGAGAAATCCAAAGATTTTTATGTGAATATTTTAGGATTTCCGATTATTGAAGAAACATTTAGAGCGGCGAGAAATTCCTATAAACTGGATTTAAGAGTTGGCGATCGCGATCAAATCGAGTTATTTTCCTTTGAAAATCCACCTGAACGTCCTAACCGTCCAGAAGCTTGCGGTTTGAGACATTTAGCCTTTGAAGTAGAAAATCTAGATGAATCTATTGCTCTACTGCAATCAAAAGGCGTTGAACTCGAACCCATTAGAACCGATGAAATCACCGGAAAACGATTTACATTTTTCAAAGATCCCGATAATTTACCCTTAGAAATCTATGAACATTAATTGTGAGAAATAGGAGGAGTCAGAATGAACCTGACTCCTAAATTGTGCATCTTAAGCTTGAGATTTTAAACGCCGTTTTTTTATACAGTCGCTAACTCAGGAGCTGGACGCTTGCTGTTGCGAATTCCGGCGATCGCTTCAGCATAATCAGACGCTTTAAACACAGCAGAACCTGCTACAATCGCATTAGCACCCGCTTCTAAAACCTGCCAAGTGTTATTAACTTTCAAACCGCCATCTACTTCAATCCAAGGGTCTAAGCCGCGTTCATCGCACATTTGACGCAACTTTTGGATTTTGGATACCATACTGGGAATGAAGCTTTGACCACCAAAACCGGGGTTAACGCTCATAATCAGCACGAGATCACAAAGATCCAAGGTGTACTCAATCAACTCTAAAGGAGTCGAAGGATTAAGAACAACACCCGCTTGCTTACCGAGTTCTTTAATTTGACCTAAAGTGCGGTGGAGGTGGGGAGAGGCGTTATGTTCAGCGTGAACCGAGATAATGTCAGCACCCGCTTTAGCAAAATCCTCAACGTACTTTTCCGGTTCGACAATCATCAAGTGAACATCGAGGGGTTTGCGAGTCACAGGTCGGATTGCTTCTACGATTAACGGACCAATGGTAATATTAGGAACAAAACGACCGTCCATCACATCCACGTGAATCCAATCGGCGCCAGCTTCATCAACTGCTCGAACTTCGTCTCCTAAGCGGCTAAAATCAGCAGATAATATGGATGGAGAGATAACAGTGTGTTTTGGGGACTGGCTCATGGTGTAATATGTTCTCCTACATCTGGGGTTGTATTCAGTGTATCAGAATTTGTTCAGCCGTCCGTACCGCAGCTTAGGAGTTTTGGAAATGCCATCAGGGATCAACTTGTTTTGTCGGAAACACCTATCTCAACCCCAACATTCTTCCGCAAGGGGTCTCCCGTTCACATCCGCAGGATTGACGGGAGGGGAATTGCGGTCAGCGATTAACTGTGTGGCGCAGCTTGATTTTCAACGTAGTTTTTGAGATGTTCAAGAGTAA
>NZ_JAYGHR010000035.1:0-19980 GCF_034932365.1 Limnoraphis robusta BA-68 BA1
AGTAATAATCTACTCGTTCTGGTATGTCTCCGATTGGCTCGGAAATGATGGAGCAACGGTCAACCTGACATCTTGTACGATTTAGCCAGTCTAACCGTTGCGATAAAGCAAAATTCCAGTGCCGACGTAGCAACTCGCTCCAGGTTTCCATTGTGGCAAGCTGTTCGGGAGTGGGTTTGATTCGGTACTGGAATGTGATTATCATAAAAACAATTATAGCACTTAACGTTATGAGTTATATCAAAGGCAATCGCTCGGTTTACAGCTTGAATATTCATTTAGTGTTGGTAACTAAGTATCGTCGTCAGGTTATCACAACAGATATCTTGCGACGGCTAGGGGAAATCTTCAATGCTACTTGTACAAAATGGCGATGTACTCTCAAAGAGTTCAATGGCGAGACCGACCATGTTCATCTAGTCATCTCTTTTCCTCCGGATGTGCAAGTGAGTAATCTGGTGGGTAATTTAAAAACAGTATCCAGCCGACTTATTCGTAAAGAATTTGCTGACTGGATATCTCAGTTCTATAAAAAGCCCGTTTTCTGGTCAGGTGCCTATTTTGCAGCCACCTGTGGGGGTGTCACTCTTGAACATCTCAAAAACTATGTTGAAAATCAAGCTGCGCCACGCAGTTAATCGCTGACCGCAATTCCCCTCCCGTCAATCCTACGGATGTGAACGGGAGACCTCTTGCGGAATGTGGGTTGGGGAAAACACCGAGTAGAGGATGAAACGCTTGAGCAAATATCACTAGGGTTAAATTCAATAAATATCACCTTTGGATCATCCGGAGTCAATGGGGTTAGCGTTGAAGCTTGATCGCGTTAGTTAAAAATCGTTATATGAATCACCATTACAGCAGAACTCGTTTTTTCTGGGCGTTGCTATCAATTATCTCTCTTTCCAGTTGCGCTTCCGCCCCTCAAAACTTTTCCGGCGAGTCTGGGAGTTCCCCTCAGTTAGAAGTCGCTCCTCAAATCGCAGATATCGCTCCGGCGCCCCCTGCGATCTCTCCGCCCTCTTCCCCTCCTCCTGACGCTGTTCCTCAAAAACAGCCCCAACTGATCAAACGCGCCCAGCTCACTCTGGTTGTACAATCTTTAGATGAGATTATGCCATCGGTAACGGTTCTGGTTCAACGACAACAGGGCGACATCCTTAGATTTGAAGATCGTCAATCCCAAAGCGGTTCAAGTCGTCAGACTGCTTTTCTAGAGTTGCGGGTTCCTCAAAACAAACTTGAATCTACCCTTGATGCTTTAACTCAACTCGGAACGGTTGAAAATCGCATGATTACCGCAGAAGATGTTTCTGATCAATTAGTCGATACTCAGGCGCGACTGCGAAATCTTCGCAAGTCTGAAGAAATGGTTTTAAAAATTATGGAACGTTCCGGTTCTGTTGGGGAAGTGCTACAAGTTTCTAACGAACTGAGTAACATTCGCGAATCGATAGAACGACTGGATGCTCAACTTCGCAATCTGCAAAATCAAGTCGCCTACTCTATGATTACTTTAAATCTAGAAGAGGCTGTTAGTGCTTCTTCTCAACCTCAGCCAGATTTGGGTTTACAAATCGGAGAAACTTGGGGAAAAGCCCAAAATGCTGTAACTGAGTTAACCTTGGCTTTGGTGAGTTTAATGGTTTGGTTACTGGCTTTTAGCCCTTATTTCATCTTAGTTGGGGGTGCAGTTTATGGTTATCGACGCTGGCGCAAACAACAAGTCAATAACAAAGATTCACAGAGTTTCAAACCCTAAAAAATTTGTCGTTCTGAGCCGTGAAGAATTTCTCAATATCCTTCTTTGACTCAGAACGACGATTAACATAGACTACTTTTGCGATCGCTCTAAGGCATTCCGTTTCCCTAGAAAATCGGCTTTAGTCGAGATATCCCATTAACGCATAGGGATCATCAACCTCGTTAGAAGCAACAGGGCGGTTAACCATCATCGATGTGATTTGTAGATGGCTGGTTGCAACGGGGCGGTTTGCCATCGCGCCGACTGAATCTTCGGAATGCACAAAGCTAATCCCGGAAACACTCTCGGTTTTGAAAATCGGACGGTTGCCCATAATCGTTCCCACGACTTCCAAATGACTCTCCTCAATGGGACGGTTTGGCATGATCATCGCTGAGTGAGCGACTTGAATTTGAGTCGGGGTTGAATTTTCTGATGATTGGGCTTTTGTCGGTTTGGTGTCCACTTCTAAATCCTTACTCATATCTTTTTCCTGATTATTCTCGGTGTTTTCTGCGTTAACGGTGTCTTCCTCACCCTTACTCATACGCTTTCCTGTAGTTGGACGGGTTCGCGTAGTCCTCCTTTTCGTTGTAGAAGAGCTAACAGCCATGTTTGAATACCTAGATTTCTTAAACGAGCTAGCCTACACCTGCATAAACGATTAACCTGTGCGGACTAAGCTGCTGATTTCACCTCATTTTTCAGACTTGCCCTTTAACCGTTTAGCTAAAGTTCAGCTTTATTGTTTGATGAATGCTAAACAAATTATAAAATATTCCAGCACTTAAGTAAATAGCCAACTAAGAAAAATAACATATTGTAACTATAAGTAAACAAAAACGGCACAGCTTCACACAGCCAATTCTCAACAGAAGTGCTACCATCCAAGTTAAACTCCACTGAGCCTCCTCGAAAATGGCGCAATTCCATCTACACTCACCTTTTGAGCCAAAGGGCGATCAACCCCAAGCGATCGCCAAACTGGTCAACAGTCTTCAAGCTAACCATCAATTTACCACGTTGTTAGGCGCAACGGGAACCGGAAAAACCTTTACAATCGCCGCAGTCATCGAGAAAATCGGTAGACCGACTCTGGTACTCGCTCATAATAAAACCCTCGCCGCTCAATTGTGCAATGAGCTACGAGAATTTTTCCCGAACAATGCTGTAGAATACTTTATCAGCTATTACGACTATTATCAACCAGAAGCTTACATTCCCGTTACCGATACCTACATCGAAAAAACGGCTTCGATTAACGATGAAATTGATATGCTGCGTCACTCCGCTACCCGATCATTATTTGAACGTCGGGATGTGATTGTTGTGGCTTCTATTAGCTGTATTTACGGTTTGGGAATACCTACAGAATACCTGAAAGCTGCTATTGCTCTGCGGGTTGGAGAAGAACTTGATCAACGTCAACTGTTGCGAGATTTGGCTTCGGTTCAATATACTCGTAATGATACCGAACTGACTCGCGGGCGCTTCCGTCTAAAGGGAGATGTTTTAGAAATTGGCCCTGCTTACGAAGATCGGATTATTCGAGTGGAATTTTTTGGGGATGAAATAGACGCCATTCGTTATGTTGATCCCGTCACCGGAGAGGTTTTAAAAAGTTTAGAAGCCTTAAATGTTTATCCCGCTCGTCACTTTGTTACCCCAGAAGATCGTTTAGAAATTGCTTGTAACGATATCGAAGAAGAACTAAAACAGCAAGTTAAATCCCTAGAAAATGCGGGAAAACTATTAGAAGCCCAACGCTTAAATCAACGCACTCGTTATGATTTGGAGATGTTGCGAGAAGTCGGATATTGTAACGGCGTTGAAAACTATTCCCGTCATTTAGCCGGACGTCAAGCCGGAGAATCGCCCGAATGTTTAATTGATTATTTTCCCAATGATTGGCTATTAGTTATCGATGAATCTCACGTTACGATTCCTCAAATTAGGGGAATGTACAACGGCGATCAATCCCGCAAACGAGTGTTAATTGAACATGGGTTTCGTCTTCCCAGTGCGGCGGATAATCGACCTTTAAAAGCGGATGAATTTTGGCAAAAAGTCAACCAATGTATTTTTGTTTCAGCCACACCCGGAGACTGGGAAATCGAACAATCTCAAGGAGAAGTCGTTGAACAAATTATCCGCCCGACGGGTGTAGTAGACCCCGAAATATTTGTGCGTCCAACCGAAGGACAAATTGATGATTTATTCGGAGAAATTCAAGAACGAGTTCAACGAGATGAGCGGGTTTTAATCACTACGTTAACCAAACGCATGGCGGAAGATTTAACCGAATATTTGCAAGACAGAGGCGTGAAAGTTAGATATTTGCACTCAGAAATTAAGTCTATTGAACGCATTGAAATCATCCGTGACTTACAACAAGGGGGATTTGATGTGTTAATTGGGGTAAACTTATTAAGGGAGGGTTTAGACTTACCTCAAGTTTCGTTAGTGGTGATTTTAGATGCCGATAAAGAAGGGTTTTTGCGGGCGACTCGTTCGTTAATTCAAACCATTGGACGGGCGGCGCGAAATATACGAGGTCAGGCGATTTTATATGCAGATAATCTCACCGATAGCATGATTAAAGCCATTGATGAAACTGAAAGAAGACGAACCATTCAGTTTGAATATAATCAAAAAAATGGGATTACACCTCAACCCATTGTTAAAAAGTTGAGTAATGGAATTTTAGACTTTTTGGATGTTTCTCGACGGTTAAACGCCCAACAATTAGAAGAAGTTTATGAACAAGTGGATGATTTACCTTTAGAAGAAATTCCTGATTTAATTGGTCAACTTGAAAAACAAATGAAAGAAGCCGCGAAAAATTTAGAATTTGAAGAAGCCGCCAAATTACGCGATCGCATTAAAGTATTACGAGATAAGTTAGTCGGACATTAATTTAACCTCACCCCCAACCCGATCATAAAAGGCGCTTCGGAGAATCATTTTTAATCTAAGTCGGGTGTAACGGCTATCTGTCAAAATAAAAAGGATGATAAGCTAAGGACAAAAAAATGCCAAAAAAGCCAAAATTTCCCTATCTCGTCGGTTCCAAATGGACAGCCACTCAAAAAACCTGGGGTTGGCGACATTTTCAGGTCGTTAACCGCAAAAATGATGGACAATGGGTATTTGCTGAAATGGTAGCATCTTGTGATCCCAATGTTCGCTTTTGGTTAAACGCCAAACAACTCAAAGATCGAAGCCTCTGGGAACCTGGATGGCAGTCTACACAAGAGTTAGAAAATCTTGAAGGATAAAAATGATGATAGAAAATAACCCTCTACACACTGCCATTCGTTTATCCCAAGCAGCAACAAAGCAACTGCAAACTCTTGGGGAAACTTTAACACCTGAACAAATTACACCGCAATTAATAGCAGAAACGGAAACGCTATTCAAGCAAGCTTTGGCTAATTTAGCAGCAGCTTTGAACCCGCCCAATTTAGATCATATTCCCCCGGATGTCTTATCTCAAGCCGAACGTTTGGGAATTCCTCTTGATGATATTGAAGTACAAGTTGCAATGTCTTCCCATCATCTCAGTCAAATTATCGGCGTATTAGCAGAAATTGACAATCGGGCGGAAAACATTAGACGCAGACGAGAATATTTCTTAGTGAGACTTCCTGACATAACCGTTGAGAAATTAGGTTCACGGCTTCCGGTAATGACGGCTGCCGACTTGCAGGGGCCAACCGAACAAACTCCGGCATCGGTTCGAGACGCACTTAAGGCAAAATACAATCTAAATCGATTAAACCACAAAACGCGATCGCAGAGTTCATTATTTGAAAAAATTAAACAAGCTAAACAAGCCTTAGAACCCCCTGAAGTCGCTTTAGACGAGGAAGATGACTTACCCTTCTGATTGGGTTGAGGAGAGTCAGAAAGAGAAGGTATACAAATGTAAAACTCAGGAGTATCGCCCCATGTCTCAGTCTGAAACAAACCCGCAAAATCCTCAAAATACAGAGAAAGCGAAAGTCAAAGAAAGTTCGGGTTTAGAAGTCATTAGTATTGGTTACGGAGACGGTTCATCCGGTGAAAAACAAGCCAGCTTGTCTCAAGATAAGTTAGATCAAGTTGCAGATAACGTTAACGCTGTAATTGATACAGATCAACCCAAATGGGAAACCGAGCAAGATTGGAATGATACGGCTTGGAAAGTGTGGCTAGGTTAATCAATAATAGGGTTTGAGAGATGTTCAACTCACCACCAAGGCACAAAGTTCCCGAAGATATTCTTTCTTTGTGTCTGAGTGTATTATAGCGGTGTGCGCTCCTATGAGGTACAAACCAGAAACCCGGTTTCTACAAGAAACCGGGTTTCTACCCAATCGGTGTACCTCACAGAACTGATAACTGCTATAGTGGTTTTTCATCTCTCGCTATAACAATTCTCCCTTCGCCACTTTTACCACTTTTCCCCCAACCATTACTTCTATTTTATCAGAAACTTTCTTCGCTTTCAAGTACAAAATAGAAGGGCGATTAATTTCATAACCTTGTTCAACTTTCAGATCAATTTGATCTTTTTCAAAATAAGAATGCTGAATTAAATATCCGGCTAAACAACCGTTTGCACTTCCGGTTGCGGGGTCTTCGGGAATTCCTAAACTCGGGGCAAACATTCTCGCACTGATTTGATTTTCGGGGCTGTAAGGTTCAGGAGAAAAGATTAAAATTTCTGTAGAATGTGTGATTTCCATCAGCTTTGAATACTTTTCTAGATTCACCTTTGCTTTCTTCAAAGCGGCTAAATTTTTCAGGGGAACGAGGATAAACGGAATTCCGGTAGAGACTTCTTGAATGGGAAATTTAGGATCAATTTCGGAGACTTCTAAACCCAACACTTCGGCAACTAAATTGGCTTCTAAAGTGTGATAAAATTCCGGGTTATTCTGTCGCATCCAGAAAATTTCATCGCCATCTTCATCTTGAGTCCAAGTGACGGGAATTTGCCCAACTCCCAAATTTAAAATTACTTGTTCAAGCGGTTTTTGAATGATTTCTTGTTGAATAATGTAGGCTGTTCCAAGTGTTGGATGACCCGCAAAAGGCAATTCTTTTTGAGGGGTGAAAATCCTGACATCATAGCCTCCATCTTCGGTTTGACTCGAGGGAATAAAAGAGGTTTCTGAATAGTTCATTTCTTGGGCGATTTGCTGCATTTCTGCATCGGATAGAGAGATTACTCCCTCTCCAAAGACGACAGCTAATTGATTTCCCGCATATTTGTCTTCTGCAAAAACATCAACAATATAAAAATCCATGATGTTTGTTATTCGGTGTAAGTGGTTTTCAGTTTACTGTTTTTTCAAACAGCCAATTGCTTCTAATAATCCTCTCGCTTTATTAAGCGTTTCTTCGTATTCTCGTTGCGGATCAGAATCCGCCACTAAACCTGCACCCGCTTGAACACTAACAACATATTTACCATCAGTTTGAGGACTAACTAACATCGTTCGGATCGTAATTGCACTATTGAGTTGTCCCTCAAAATCATAATAACCATAAACCCCCGAATAAGGGCCACGACGACAACCTTCTAACTCATGGATAATTTCCATCGCCCGAATTTTTGGCGCCCCACTGACAGTTCCAGCCGGAAAACAGGCTTTTAATAAATCCCAAGCTGTTTTATCCTCTGCTAATTCTCCCACAACATTGCTGACAATGTGCATTACATGAGAGTATCTTTCTATCACCATTAATTCATCAACCTGGACGCTACCACTGCGACAAACCCGCCCTAAGTCATTTCGCCCTAAATCAACTAACATTACGTGTTCGGCGATTTCTTTGGGATCTTTGAGCAAGTCCTCCGCTAACGCATCATCTTCAATAGTTGTTTGTCCCCGACGGCGAGTTCCCGCAATGGGGCGTAATGTGGCGATGGTTTTTCCCTCGGGGGTTTTCTCTGCTTTCACCATCACTTCAGGACTTGATCCGATCATCTGCCATTCTCTAAAGTTAAAATAAGCCATATAGGGCGAAGGATTAATTAACCTTAGAGAACGGTACAAAGCAAAAGCTTCGCCGTCATAAGGGGCGGAGAGTCGCTGAGACAACACGACTTGAAAGATATCTCCCGCTTTGATGTAAGCTTTGGCTTTTTCAACGTTTGCACAAAATTGTTCTGGGGAAATATTACTGTGATAACCTTCAATTTCGCTTGAGTTTGGCGGTTGTCTCTCTGGGGTTGGGGGTGTCCATTCTAATAGGGTTCGTTCCCGTGAAAATAGCGGTGATTCTAATTTATCTAACAGTTGGGTGACGCGATCGCAAGCTTGTTGATAAGCAGTTTGCAGATCGCCATTACGAGTATCAGCATAAGCGATCGCTAAAATTTTGCGTTTAATTTGATCAAAAATAATCAAATGATCAACCTGCATCCATAAGCCATCAGGAATTTGATCTTCTGTCGGTTCATAAACTGGTACACGCGGTTCGATCCAACGAATCAGTTCATATCCCCAAAACCCAAATAACCCGCCAATTCCAGACGGTAACTGCGGTAATTTTACCGGATGATAAGCAGCCAGACAGTTTTGCAAAACGTTAAACGGATCACCGTCAAATTCCTCTATTGTGCCATCGCGATAAGTTTGCGTGGCGCGTCTTCCTCGGGCTTCTAACACCCAAACCGGGTTACAACCGACAAAACTATACCGTCCCAACTTTTGACCCCCTTCAACGGATTCTAGCAAAAAACTATAGGGCTGACCCGCACAAACTCGATACCAAACCGAAACCGGAGTATCTAAGTCAGCGACCCATTCTTGATAAACGGGTATAAAATTACCTTGAGTTGCTAGTTGTTGAAACTGGGAGAAGTTCGGAAAAATCATGGCGGTCTAGAGGTGATGAAATAGTAAAGGATGAAGGCACAATTTAATCCTTCATCCTGCCATTAAAGAGCATAAAATTGATCTACTCAGCGTTAATGTAACGCCAAGCACTAGGTTTCGTAAGGTGCTTTGCCACTAAACTTGAGTTTAGCGGGATCGGGATTAGACCCAATATTACGCTCGATCTTACCGTAGAAATCACGACCTTCGTTGACTTTTTCAGGGAAGACACCATCTTTCGGATGCAAGTATTCAATATCACCGTTCGGAAAAATGCGGTAGATTTTAAAGTCGTCAATTTTTGGTTTGAATTTTGTCCGAAATTGCGATCCCAAAGCTAGACATTGTTCTTTACGAGCCAAATAAAGTAGGTTTTCACCTTCATTCATAATAGCAGCGCCACCTGTGGGCATTTCAAAGACTTGCTCTTTGGAGCTAGTCCAGGTGATGGCGTATTTTTCCTCAACTTGCGCTTTGGTCAGCAAGCCGCCTGTGCTACCGCCGAAAATAGGGGGTTTTCCTGTCAGTTGTTCTGCCATAGAACGTCTATAGTAAGGTTTTTACGGCATCCTATCACTGATGTTGCCGAATCTGGCTCGATCGTAAAGAACCGTTACACATGACAGTTTACAGTGACCAGCTTTTACAGTTTACAGTGACCAGTTATCAGTGACCAGCTTTTACAGTTTACAGTGACCAGTTATCAGTGACCAGTTTTTACAGTTTACAGTTATACAGTTATCAGCGCAAACTTGCGACGGGCGCGGAATAGTCGGTAGCGCGAACTCGCGGCCCGGCGGTTTCCGGCGAGAGCGAAGTTCGTAAGAGAGCAAAGTTTGTAAGAGAGTGACCAGTTATGAATTATCAATCTTCCTATATCCGGTGTCCTCTGTCCCCTATTACCTATTAATTTCGGCTTCTGCCTCAACAAACGGAATGGTAAAATGAAATTCACTACCTTGATTTTTTCCTGGAGAATCTGCCCAAATTTCACCGCCCCAACCTGTGACAATTTGTTTCCCAATTGCCAGTCCTAAACCTGTTCCGCCAACGGTTCGTCTGAGGGAACCTTCTTCTTGATAAAAGCGATCAAAAACAGCTTCTAAACGATTCGGTTCAATTCCTCGTCCTGTATCCGCTACCGTTACTTCTAACATTTTACTGCCATTTCGTTTGGCTTTAATGGTTACTTTTCCCTCGGGACTGGTAAATTTACAGGCATTATCTAATAATTTGTAGAGCAATTCTACTAACCATTCCCCATCGGCTTTAACTAACGGTAAATCATCAGAAACTTCGGTTTCAATTCCGGGTAATAAACTTTTAGACAAACGGGCGCGAAGTCCACTCACAGCCAAATCTACACATTCTCTCAAAGGCAAAGTTTCAAAATTCCAATCGACTCGACCACTTTCAAGATTAGAAAGTGTTAAAAAATCTTGTACTAATTTTCTGAGTCTTTCGGCATCTGTTAAGGCCGTTTCTAACATCACCTGTCGCATTTCGAGCGACATATCTGGTTCTTGACTGAGGGTTTCTAAACACACTTGAATTGTTGATAAAGGGGTGCGAAGTTCATGTCCGGTGATCGCAATTAAATTACTCCGAGTCCGTTCTAAAGCTTCTAGTTGTTGGTTGAGATCTTCGAGGTTGGCGTAGGTTTGCGCTTGAATTAATGCTGTACTGAGTTGAGTGGCGATCGCATCGACTAAAGACAATTCATCTTCTTTCCAACTGTAAAATTCCGGTTTACATTGATGCAACTCAACCATTCCTAATAACTTTCCCTGATACAAAATCGGAACCATTAACCAACCCATTATTTTCCAAGAATCAGCCAGTTTTTTAATGGTATTTAGGCTAGAAGCTGTTAAAATTTCAGGTAGAAGATTGCGATTTTTAGGAGATTTAACTGCGGCTTCTGGAGAAAGAGAAGTATCGGCTAAATAAACCCGATCTTGATGTTTGATCACTTGTTCAAATAGCGGATTCCCTTGTAAGAGCCAAGTTTGTCCAACTAGGGAGTCGAGAGAACGAGCGGAGTTGTTTTGAGCGTCACAGCAGAGATATTCATGGGTCACAACGATCGCCTCATCAGTGGACTTGCAGCGATAGATTAAACATCGACAAGCCCCCATCGCTTCACCGAGTTCTTGAGTGGCGACTTTGATGATTTCATGGGGATTGAGGGATTGTCGAATGGCGTTGGTGATCGAGTTAACAAGGCGTTCTTTACGTTCCTGAGCGGCAAGAGATCGGTAAACCCGCAATAATTTATGTTGACCTGCTTGTAAATAAGTCACCAAGCGATGAGCAAAGGCATCGCTAAAATGAGACGGAGATAATTCTCCGGGTATAATACTCGTGGGTTGGGGTTTTTTGGAAGAACGACGAGACCCTGATTTCGACCGATTTCCAGACGGTGAAATCATTCCGTAAACTTGAAGGGCTTGTTCGACTTTGGGACTGAGTTCCGGTCTATAATATATAATGCGCTGCAATAAAAGTTCAGCGACTTTCATGCAGACTTGGCGATCGCTTGTCCAGATTCCCTCAAATAGCCTCGCCTGTTCCATCGCCAGTTGTTCAGGAATCTGGGAATTTCCAGCTATATTTTGACGCTCAACACAAGCTAGACAGGTTGAGTAATGCTGACCGAGAATCACTAGACTCCATTCTAGGCTCAAGGGATCTTCCGGGCCAAATGCAACCATTTCATGCTCTCCAGAAGAGTTCTTAAACTCTGTTTCTGGTGCGGCCATCACATAAACTTGATCGCTTCGTTGGGCGATGCGTCTATAGCGGTGAGCCTCCTGACGATAAAAACGCTCTCGCTGAAAAGTGGCGATCACCAGAGGTTGATCGGTTCCCGCTAAAACCTGATCTTCCATCGCATGAGAGAGCGCTGTCAAGGATGATTTAAAGTAAATTTGAGACCGCAGTTTGGGCATCACTTGCACCAAATCCGCTAGTACCGAGGTCGAGATACTCATCTGGTGGTTAGAGTTGAGGGATGGATTAGCCCTAGTCCTGGCTATCCCAAGCGTAACTGCTCTCAGTCTGATTAGCAGTGTATCACGGATTATAGGGTATACAAAAACAGTTATCAGTCTTTTCAGTTATCAGTTTTTTCACGATCCCCCATCCCCCACCCCCCATCACCCCAACACCGAACACCCCATTTCCCTATTCCCTGTTTGATGCCTATTGCCTATTAGCTGAAGAATTAACGGCAATTCCTAACTGTTGTTGTAAGGTTTGAGTCAGTTTTTGGGTGACTAACTGATTGCCTTTTATACTAAGATGAATATGATCTCGATACAGGGTTTCTGGCTGAGATGTTGAGTTAAAGATGGGTAAAAAATCAATGTAAATCATTTGTTCAGCTTCAGTTAACTCAATTAAACGTTGGCGAGCTTTTATTTCATAATCTAAGGGGCCTGGAGTGGCAATTTCCCGCAATAGAGGAGTCATGGCTAAGACAAATTGAACTGAGGTTTGAGAGGTGATTTCTCTAATTTGCTGGATGGCTTCGAGATTATAGCCAACAATATCAGAGGGTTCAGGTTTAGCTTGAGGAGGAGTTGAAGGAGATGTCGATGAACGATAACGATTTAAGATTTCCAGGATAGCTAAAGCCGGTTTATGATCAGGATAATTGCGATCGCGTCCGACAATTTCGGGGTTAGGGGGTTTGGTAAATAAATCGTCTGTATTGATAATTAATACAATACAAGCCGCCTCAAAAGTGCCAAATTTTTTAAGATAGGCGAGTTGGTTCGGGGGTCCCCAAGAATTAGCTGCGATATTCAACACTTCTATTTTGTTTTGGGAAGTATTTTTCCCCTGAATTTTACTGAGTTGTTGATTAAGCATTTCTGAGATGATGTTAGATTGATCAGTCCACCAACCGCCATTAACAATGGAATCTCCGACTAATAAAATTCGTAACGTTGTTGAGTCAGGGACAGGCGTAATCGGAGAACTCCGCATAGAATATTGGTTAATCTCGATCCGGTTGCCAAAGCGTCGAGTCTTCTGAGACGGAACTAACAAATAGCCAATCTGATCATCAGCTTGATAAATCAAGGGATTACCAAAACCAAAGATTACTCTCAAGCCCACCTCGAACAAAAGGGGTAATCCGACTAAAACCGCTACAATAATGAGTAAAATTTTCAACTGATTAGCCTCGAAAAGACGCTCTCGCAATAATATTTGATAAAAATGAATTTTTAAGTTGGTGATACTATGTCTTTCTTTTCGCAATTCCATTGTCAACCTAGTAGACCAATGTTATCATGTTACCATGAAAGCAAGACACCAGTATCGAATCTATCCAACACCTGCTCAACAAACCAAACTTTCAAAGCTATTTGGCTGTTGCCGAGTAGTCTGGAACGATGCTTTAGCTAATTGCATTGAGATGTACAAAACTGGGCAAAAGAAACCTAGTAATGCTCAACTCCAAAAGCAGTTTATCACCCAAGCTAAGAAGACAGAGGAACGGGAATGGTTGTCGGAAGTTTCTAATATTCCTTTACAACAATCTTTGAACGACTTAGAACAGGCTTATCAGAACTTTTTTAAGTCGTGTAAGGGAACGCGACTTGGGAGAAAAGTTAGACTGCCTAAGTTTAAAAAACGAAACGCCAAGCAGTCAGCCAGGTTTCGAGTTGGTGGCTTGAAACTGGATGGAAACAAAATATCTTTAGCCAAGATTGGAAATTTAAAGATAGTTTGGTCAAGACCTCTAGCTTCTAAGCCTTCATCAGTAACGGTCATTAAAGACGCTGCTAATCGTTATTTTCTAAGCTTTGTTGTTGAGGTTGATCAACAATTAATGCCCAAGTCTCCCAACAGTATCGGGATAGACTTGGGCATCAAAACGTTTGCGGTTCTAAGTTCGGGAGAGAAAATAGATGCTCCCAAACCTCTAAAAAAACGGATAAAAAGACTGAGGAAACTCAATCGAAACTTATCTCGAAAACAGAAGGGTTCTAAGAGATACGAACGAGCGAGGGTTAGAAAAGCTAAACTCTACGCCCAAATGAAGGATACCCGCCAAGACTTCCTCCACAAACTATCAACCCAAATAATCATCGAAAACCAAGTGATTGTTTTGGAAGATTTGAATGTGTCGGGAATGGTCAAAAATCGTAAGCTTTCAAAAGCAATTAGCGATTTAGGGTGGAGACAGTTTAGAACCCTTCTTGAAGGTAAAGCCGAAAAGTATGGCCGAGAATTTCGAGTAATAAGTCGGTGGGAACCGACAACTCAAAAATGTTCGTGCTGCGGCTTTAAAGGTGGTAAATTAGATCTTTCTATTCGGGAATGGACTTGTTTGAACTGCACCACAGTTCACGACAGAGACGGCAATGCCGCCGTAAATATACTAATCGCCGGGGGACACTCGGAGATTTTAAACGGATGTGGAGGCAGGCATAAGACTTCGGTCATTGAAGCAGCAGCCGGTGAAACGTCAACCCACCTAGAGAATCCTGTTCAATTATCAATATTTGATATTTTGCAATAGTCTTCTGCTGGGAATCCCCGTTGTTTATGACGGGGAGGATGTCAACTCAGTCTTCCGGCAATCCCAACGCGATTAGTCATCGTGTCACCGTTACCGATAAAATCTTATGGTATACCGTCTCAAACCGTTGTCTATGCAATTGCCACTGTAGCCAATATCCTGGCTTTAGCATCTTGGTGGTTTAAGGTAAACCTTGTGGACTTAAAGCAAATCTTTCAAACACCCAATCCGATTATTGGTGTCGTACATTTACTCCCTCTACCGACCTCTCCCCGTTGGGGAGGCAATCTCAAAACTGTTATGGATCGAGCCGAACAGGAGGCGACAGCCCTAGCCTCTGGCGGTGTGAACGGTATTATAGTGGAGAACTTTTTTGATGCTCCCTTTGCCAAAGATCAGGTCAATCCGGCTATTGTCAGTGCGATGACGTTGATTGTACATCGGCTGATGAACTTGGTAACCGTGCCAATAGGCCTTAATGTGTTACGCAATGACGCTCAAAGTGCAATGGCTATAGCCTCCTGTGTCGGAGCGCAGTTTATTCGTGTCAACGTCCTCAATGGGGTGATGGCAACCGATCAAGGATTAATTGAAGGCAATGCCCATCAACTCCTACGCTATCGACGAGAACTCGGTAGTGATGTGAAAATCTTGGCGGATGTTTTGGTTAAACACGCTACACCTCTGGGTTCTACCCTGATGAGTACCGTAGTCCGAGAAACGATAGAACGGGCTTTGGCCGATGGAATTATCTTGTCGGGTCTGTCTACGGGAAGTCCACCGAGTTGGGAGGATCTAGAATTGGCGCGGACGGCCGCCGGATCAACTCCACTTTTTATTGGCAGTGGTGCCAATTGGGAAAATATTCCGAAGTTGATTCAAGCCGCAGATGGTGTGATTGTTTCGAGTTCTCTCAAGCGACATGGACGCATTGACCAACCGATTGACCCGAGTCGGGTACGGCAATTTGTGGAAGTCATGCAGCGTAGTGTCTCAACGACAATTAAGCCTGATCTGTGGAAATTAGACAAACAAAAGTCAGAGTTTCCCCTTCCCTAATTTCTAGTCTCTATTGAGAGTGCAAGTCGAAACTTGATGTTTAGAGGAAACGAGAGGATGATTGTCAATTTTTCAACGATTGGCTACTCAAATCAAAGATCGAATCACTAAGATCTAGAATTGAATGTCCTCTCATACCTCCAATTAAGTTATGATTGCCAAACGTTCTAGTCCTTGGATTCATCGCTGGTCTCGGCCGATCTCGGCTGCGATCGCTAGCATCGGAGCAGTCGAGACCGCCTATCTCACTTGGGTCAAACTCACGGGCAATTCAGCAGCCTGCCCAACTCAGGGCTGTGAGCAAGTGCTAAATAGCCCCTATGCGAGTATTTTCGGTCTACCCCTAACTTTATTCGGGTTGCTGGCTTATCTCAGCATTGGGATACTTGCTATTGCCCCTTTATTAATCGATCCTCATACTCAAAAATCTCTGCGCTCAAATGTCGAAGAACAAACTCGACTGCTGATGTTTGCCCTCAGCACGGCGATGGTGGTGTTTAGCGGCTATCTGATGCAGATTATGGTTTTTGAGATTCAGGAGTTCTGTCCTTACTGTGTTGCTTCTGCACTATTTGCCCTGAGTTTGTTTATTCTGAGTATTTGGGGTCACGATTGGCAAGATCCCGGACAACTATTACTCACGGGTTTAACGATTGGCATGGTGACGTTAATTGGGGTTTTAGGTATCTACGGCAGCATTAATTCTTCACAAACTTCTCTTTCTTCTGGTAATTCCTCCGATCCCTACGAGATCGCGACAACCTCTGGGCCTGCTGAACTTGAACTGGCTCGTCATTTACAGCAAATCGGTGCCAAAGAATACGGCGCTTATTGGTGTCCTCACTGCAAAGACCAAAAACTACTCTTTGGCAAAGAAGCATTTGCTATGATCGATTATGTGGAATGCGATCCTAAAGGCAAAAATGCTCGACCATCACTTTGCCAAGAAGCAGGGATAACGGGATACCCCACTTGGGAAATTAACGGTCAATTCTACCCCGGTATTCTATCACTGGAAAAATTGGCTGATTTATCGGGTTATCAGGGGCGGCGTAATTTTAAATATTAGGGTGAAATTAGCTCATTGACATACTCCCCATTTCTAAAGAAAGGGGATTCTCCAAGCCTCACGGCTTTGGATTACTGATTCATTGACAACCCTTACAGCAAGCTAGTTTCCTAACCTACTCCAGAGGGGTTCGTCTCCCCAGTCGTTCATCCCATTTCAGAGATAGTTTCGGTATGCCCTACCGTACTTGAGAAAAAAATGCTTGATTCTCTGTACTTGGTGCTTTAAGGTTTTATCTTGCCAAAGCATTTCTTGCAAGAACCCCGTACCTTAAGTTTTCAAGGTTCATTGCATCGATTAGATGCTGGGTTTTTCAACTGGTTGAATACCCTGCCAGTAGAGTTATTATAGCATTAGAAAGAGCCTTATATCCCCATACCTGAAGGTAGGGGCGTGTGCGGCAATTTTTGGTAACTCTCGTCAGAACAACGAGGATTGACAGTGTTACTTTGAGGTCAGGGTCAACGATTGAAAGAGTTGAGCGCATTTACTTTCCCAGGGGATTTCAACTTGTGCAGGAGCAGATGACTGAATTTTCAAATGTTCCTGGACAAACTGTTCAGTACCCGTATAATTTG
Source organism: Limnoraphis robusta BA-68 BA1 (assembly GCF_034932365.1). Lineage (NCBI taxonomy): Bacteria > Bacillati > Cyanobacteriota > Cyanophyceae > Oscillatoriales > Sirenicapillariaceae > Limnoraphis > Limnoraphis robusta. The sequence goes on from NZ_JAYGHR010000035.1 coordinate 16,859, forward strand.
GCAAGCCGAATCGGGCTATCCTTGCGTCAGCTTCGCAGTGGAAGGTGGGCTTTTGAGTCTGCATAACACAACAGATTCAACCTCCTTAACGCATCAGTTCAATCGCTTAGATTATCAAGACAGGAGCTAGACGGTTGCTTTGGATACTTAGAACAAGAGTGGGAAAATTCCAAAATTACAAGCCAAAATTAGCACTGCTCACGGGATGGTTCTCGCAACAACATCGAGTGATCTTGACCTCTTCCAGTATCGCAGGAATTGTGATTGTTTTGCGGGCTTTAGGGCTATTACAGCCTTTGGAATGGTCAGCGCTGGATTTGTTTTTTCGTTTGCGGCCTTTAGAGCCTGTTGATCAGCGTATCCTGATTGTGGGAATTGATGAGTCTGACCTACAAACCTATGGTTTCCCCATACCGGATAATAAACTCGCTCAACTTTTACAACAAATCAATGCCGCACAGCCTCGAGCAATTGGTCTTGATCTCTATCGAGATTTACCCACTGAACCGGGTTACGCTGAATTAGTGCAAGCGTTTGAAACGATTCCGAATTTGATTGGAATTGAAACCTTTGAAACGGCGAGTGGTATGCCTGTTAATCCTCCACCCCTACTTTCACAGAAAAATCAGGTCGGTTTTAATAATTTTGTCACGGATACCGATGGGGTGGTGCGACGAGGTTTGCTTTATGTTTGGTCTGCTGATGGTAAGATTCTCCAGAGTTTTCCACTGAAACTCGCTACGATTTATCTGGAGAGTCAAGGCGTTCCCCGAACGGTACTCGAACCGGGATCTGATTGGTCTATTGGTCAAAATCCGATTCAACGCTTTCGTCAAAATGACGGGGCTTATGTGCGTGTCGATGATCGCGGTTATCAATTTCTGGCAAATTTTCTTGGGCCTGCTGGTCGGTTTCCGATGGTTTCGATGACTCAAGTGTTGGAGGGTCGAGTCTCACCGGATTTAATTCGTGATCGGATTATTCTGATTGGCCCGGCTTCTTCGAGTGTGAAAGATTTTCACTTGACGTCTTACAGTGGCGGCCTGTTCAAATCTCGTGAGAAAATGTACGGGGTTGAACTGATGGCGAATTTTGTCAGTCAACTTCTGAGTACCGCTCTCGATGGCCGAACTCAGATTCGGGTTTGGTCTGACCCGATGGAAGGGTTATGGATTTTGGGCTGGTCTTGGGTAGGGGCGAGTTTGTGTTGGAAGTTGCGAGCGCCTTATCGCTCAACGGTTCTGATTTTATTGTTGAGTACGGGTTTGAGTGGGGGCGCTTATCTGCTTTTTTGCTATGGATGGTGGATTCCGGTTATTCCTCCGTTGATGACGCTTGTGGGTTCGGCGGTGGTTGTGATTGGGTATTTGGCTCATTTACAAGGGGAATTTAAACGCTCTACAGACTTTTTGAGTAGTGTGATCAACACGATTCCTGATCCGATTTATGTGAAGAATAAAAACCATCACAAAATTGTGATTAATGAAGCTTATTGTAAATTGGTGGGCTATCCGATTAATACTTTGATGAGTAAATCGGATTATGAGTTGTTTCCACAGCAGGAAGCTGATGTTTTTTGGCAACAAGATGAACTGGCTTTCTACCGTGCCGGAGAGCAGGAAAATGAAGAAAAACTCACGAATGCTCAGGGTATTACTCATTTTATTGCAACGAAGCGATCGCTTCATCGAGATGCGGCTGGGAATATTTTCTTGGTGGGTGTGATTCGTGATATCACTGAACGGAAGCGATTGGAAGAAGAACTGAAACGGATTGCGGCTGAATTAGAACGTTATAATGCTCAACTGAAAGTTCACGCTGAACAAGATCCTCTCACGGGTTTAGCCAATCGTAAAGTTTTTTACGATCGCCTAGAACAATCTTTAGAATGGGCAAAAAATAATAATAAGTTAGTTGCTTTATTATACTTAGATCTCAATGATTTCAAGTTGATTAATGATACATTGGGGCATCATATTGGTGACTTGGTGTTAAAAACAGTAGCTCAACGATTGCAGGGATGTTTACGCAGTAGCGATATGGTTGCGAGATTAGGAGGAGATGAATTTACGGTGATTTTACCCGGAATTCCTCGGAAATCTGATGTGATCAGAGTCGCTGATAAAATTCTCCATACTATTACTCAAAATACTCAAATTGAGGGACATTCTATATCAATTACAACCAGTATTGGTGTGAGTGTTTATCCTCTTGATACTCAAGATCTAAATGACCTCATTCAAAAAGCTGATCAGGCAATGTATCGAGCTAAACGTTTGGGTAAAAATAGATATGAGTTTGCTATTTCACAATCTCATCAAAAAGTCAATCAGTTGCAATAAATTTTAAAATAATGATGATCACCTATAAAATTATTATAGCATTTTCCAAACCTAGTATCCCCATACCTAAAGGTAGGGGCGTGTGCGGCAATTTTTGGTAACTCAAGAAAATACTGAAAATTTTGACCAAAAAAATTGGGATACAAGCCCCGTCATGCGCGGACGGCTTCTTGATCCGTCCACAAGGCGAGGTTTCCTCGCCGTGGGCGGTGCGCTTTTCTTGATTTCTAATGTATTCCTTCAAAAGTTCTAAGGACGCACCTTCAACAGATACAGCAAAATAACTAGGACGACCATTAGCTTCTTTATGGGGTTTTTTGCCTCCAGCTTGTCCATAACGACGGCTAGAAACACCTTTTAAAGTATTAACAATTTGAGATATAGATAATTTAGGTGGATATTCAATAAGCGCATGAACGTGATCATCTTCACCATTGAATTCAATCAACCTGAAGTTCATCTTTTCAGCGACACGTTTGAACGAGTGATGAATTATATCTAAACCTTCACTCGTTAACACTGGTCTTTGATACTTCACCACACAAATTCAATGAATTTTTAAGTTGGTGATACTATGTCTTTCTTTTCGCAATTCCATTGTCAACCTGGCAGACCAATGTTATCATATTACTATGAAAGCAAGATATCAGTATCGAAGTGCGACTCGTTGGCTAGAAACCAGACCAACTTGGTTTTAGGGGGATTAGCCGCAAGGTATATAACCTTGACAACTGAATGACCATGTAGGTGAGAGTTAGTACCCTAGAACACTAAAATCCT
>NZ_JAYGHR010000036.1:0-15911 GCF_034932365.1 Limnoraphis robusta BA-68 BA1
ACGCGCACATCCAAAGTGTTGAGCTAACACCTGGATTTGCTCGTCCGTAGGGTATAGACTGACTTTTACCGCTTGTCGCTTCATCTAAACTCCTCCAAATATCGACCTATTACTATTATATATATATTACAGTAACGTTATTCTGCAAATATTTGGCGACTCCTGATATATCTCTTTCCTCGCCTTACGGCATTGGTCGGAGATACAATCGTCGCCGCCCGCCTTATATCCCGCCACTGATTCGGAGTACCGAATTCAGTGGGGGACTTACGGCGAATCAGTTAACTCTTGCTTGAACTTGAACGGCTATTTCTCAGTCTCCGGGTTGGGTAGGGGAGACCGACTCTTGTCTTGAACTCCTGCCCCGATATACCTTGTTCAGCTAAAAATTAGCATTGCAGCAACAATTCTCTGAAAATCTACCCTGAGATGGATCAGAAACTTTACACAAGTTAATAAAATATTAACCTAAATTTTCCCTCAAAAAAAGATAAGTAAATTTAAAGTAATCAGTCGGCTTTATATAAAAATCCTTTTCTGTTCGGTAGAATCCCTGAATACTATAAGTAATATTTATAATATTAGTTATTTTAATCTACCTCTTGCAGAGGCTGATACAGGTTGTTAAATCCCTGTTATCACTCCGGTAGAAGTCTTGACTATCAAGTTTTTCGGGGTTCTGTTGTCCGGGGTCTAGAGGTTTAATGATTTTCAGATATCCGGAAAAAGAGTTCAGAATGGTGATGATCTTTGTAGCAAATTAAGGTTATACTGTGCCAACATTGAGACACCAAAACCTTAAGATTATGTTACATTTTTTTAATAAATCTTAGGTGTGGTGATGGGAGGGCAGATATGTTTCTCAGACTAGCAGAACAACACCGTAAATTTGTACAGGATCTCGTGATGAGTCTCCAAGCTCTGGCCACTGTGTTAGAGCGTCAAGGCTATTTAGCATCTTGCTATACCTGTGGGGGCCAAATGAATAGCGCCTCCTTCATGGTCAGCCTGGGAGAAAATCATCTGATTCGTTTCCTGGTATCAGATTACGGAATTACTTGGACTGAAATGCGAGATGATCGCGAATTGATGAAGTTAGAAGGAGCTGAAGCGATTAATCAATTACAAGAACTGGCTAACCTAGTCAAGTACAAGGTCGAACCGTCTGTAACGTTATCGAAGCTGGCTTAAAGGTCTGATCTCTGGCGAGTCGCTTGCTCGTATCTACCTGTAGACTAGACAGTGCCGACACTTCTAGGAACAAACAGGAAGTATTTGTTAGCGATTGGCTGGCTAATTCAGAGCAGAGCAGCAATGCTCAAGGCTACGACCCAGTTAATCGGTCAATACAATTTTGTTAGTGGTGTTACACCTCTCCAAATGTTAATCTGGAAGAAGTGACACTGCCCTAGATCTCTCTGCCTGACGGATGAATCGGGCAGTTACGGCAGTGTTAAGTATCAGAAAAAGGCGTATATGGCAATAGCATTGGAGTCTGACTGGAAACACCTGTTTGTAGAGACCAATAACATTCGTTTACATTCGGTAACTCAAGGTGAAGGAGAACTGGTGATCCTCCTGCATGGTTTCCCAGAATTTTGGTACTCTTGGCGTTATCAAATTCCGGCTCTCGCTCGTTATTATAAAGTCGTTGTTCCCGATTTGCGCGGTTATAACGACTCTGACAAGCCGGAGACGGGTTATGACTTAGATACCCTCTGTGCCGATATTCAGGGCTTGATAGAGCGCTTAGGCTACGCTAAGGCGCACATTGTCGGACATGACTGGGGGGGTACGATTGCATGGCACATGGCTCAGAAATTTCCCCAGTATGTCAACCGTTTGGCGATTTTAAACGCTCCTCCTCCTCATCGCTTTGTCCAGGAGTTGATGAGTAATTTAGACCAACTGCGGCGGAGTTGGTTTGTTTTGGCGTTTCAAGTTCCCAACCTACCGGAATGGTTAATTCAACAAAATTTAAATAACTTTGTGATCGATTTGCTACGGGGTCAAGCGATTCGTAAAGGTGCTTTTAGCGCAGAAGAGACAAAAATTTATCAAGCCGCTTTAGAAAAACCGGGTGTAATTACCTCAGCCATGAAATACTATCGTCAACTCTTGTGGCCCCCCAACTGGCTTTCTAGCACAATGCGATCGCCTGAAAAAGTTGAATCCCCGACTCTGGTCTTATGGGGAAAAGAAGATGCGTTTTTTAGTCATAAACTTTTAGAGGGTTTAGACCGATTAATCGCCGCACCTTTTAAACTCGAATTAGTCGAAGATTGTGGTCACTGGATTCAACAGGAAGTTCCCCAAACCGTTAACCGAGAACTGTTAAAGTTTTTGCGAGATTAGAAAACCCGTTAATTTAGGAGTGGTTTGGTGTTAGAGGCGATAGTTGTGAGACGAAATCTTCAGCGATTTTTGCTCCCGATGGTCGTCTCAATCATCATATTACCCATCAAGGGTCAGAGTCAACCCCCAATCTGTAATTCTCAGCAACTTGAAGACGCTCTAACAGGCTTACCCATTCCTCTGGGTTCAAATTTTCCCTTAATAGCTGGGGAATTTGGCGATCGCAGAACTTCAAACCATCAAAATTATCAAATAAGAGGGAGCGACTTGCTCCCTGAAAATTTTTCGTGCTTTAGTCGCCTGACGGCTCATTCTTCTGTTTTACAGCAACTCAACGCAATTGTTCAACTCAAAGGACTAAATTTTCCTCCACCTCGCACTCAAGGACAAGCTAGCATTCCCTTACAGCACTTAGAAGGAAGTCAGGTTTTCACCCTTCAACTGACTCTCAAAGACAAATCAGGCGATTTTCTGCTAGACACTGGTGCGTCTACAACCATGATTTCAACCCCAATGGTTCAGCAGTTGCAGTTAGTCGGAGAAAAAATAGCAAATGAACAGTTAACCTCAGCCGTCGCAGGCGATGATTGTCCTGAAATGAGTGCGACTGTACATCAACTCCCGACTATCACAGTTGATGGGGTGCGTGTTGAAGAATTGAGAGGTTTAGAGTTTAAAAATACTCTGATTCCCGATGAACTTGCGGGAGTATTAGGAATGGATTTTTTACGACACTTTGACCTAAACTTAAACCCCAAAACGCAACAACTTAAACTGCTTCCGCCGTCTCAACTCCATTCACCCCAAATTCAACAAGCCATTCCCCTACAAAGTCGCTTAGGAGTGATGTTAGCAGAAATAGAAATCAATGGTCAAGGGCAGTTTACCTTTATGTTAGATACAGGAGCCGATACCATTTTTATCTCTCCATCCCTTGCTAATACATTACAACTCGATCAAGCTTCTCGTCAAGAGATACAAGTCATCGGGTTTTGTGGGTTAGAAATAGCTGAACGTTCGACATTAGAACAAGTCAAAATTCAACACCATCAACAAAATAATCTAGAAGCGGTAATTTTGTCATCTCCTTCGGTATTAGATTTATTAGAAGTTGATGGAATATTAGGACAAAGTTTTTTGAATCACTACGAACAATATTGGCGGTTTAGTTCAACGGATGAGTCTAACAACTTTAACGGAAGTTTGATGTTATCACCTGTTGAGTAGAAGGTGTAAAACTTGTTTTTAGGGAGAGATACCACAAAGACACTAATATTTTTTCGGGGTGTGTTGAATGGAGAGATACCACAAAGACACTAAGACACAAAGATTTTTCTGGGTTTTTCGGGGTGTGTTGAATGGAGAGATACCACAAAGACAGTAAGACACTAAGATTTTTCTGGGTTTTGTTCGTGAATCTGAAGTTTTTAAGTAAAATGGGAAAACATCACCCGAAGTTTGTTATTCAATACATAGATGAGTAGGATGCGTCAAACCGTTAATTTGGTAATCTCATCAATAACTTTTGGAATTTGACGCATCAAAATTCTTTCTGGGGAGGGGCGGGTTTATGTAAATTATTGATGAAATTAGGAATTTTTGCAGAACCCGCCCCTACAGAATTGATGTCTCAAAATTGTTTTTGGGGTGGGGCGGGTTTAGATAGATTATTGATGAAATTAGGCATTTGTGCAGAACCCGCCCCTACAGAATTGATGTCTCAAAATTGTTTTTGGGGTGGGGCGGGTTTAGATACATTATTGATGAAATTAGGCATTTGTGCAGAACCCGCCCCTACAGAATTGATTATTTACAGGGTTAATGTGGTAATATTATTAATAACTGATGGAACACTGTTTAGCAGAAAGAATTATCCAACAAGTGAGACGGTTGCAGTTTTGTTTCTGTTTCAAACAAAAATGTTATTCAGGAATTATGGGTTATGGAAAGTATTTTCAATAATGGGTTTCAACCTCTTACCTGTGATGAGGATGTTTTGTTGTTTGAAAAGGATACGTTTACGGTTGGAAGGTTTAAAGAGTTAGTTTATAAAGAAGTTAGGAGTAAAATTTATTATAGCTCTCAAAAAAGTTTTTTGATTTTAGATCAAATCAATAAAGGGTATTCAATAGAACACAAGATATCAGTCCAACTCCAAGAAAGCTTATGGACATCTTGTAGCGAAGACATAGATTGTCAATTATTGGGAGTTGGATATTTGGGTTGGAAGAAAGGAAAAATAAGAATTAAAACAGATGTTAATCTTTGTTCTCAAGATTATAAAGGATATACATCTAATAGTCCCTACCATCCTCAAACAATTATCAAAGTAGATTTAGAATTTTGTCCCGATGAACCCAACGAATACCAATCACCTCTTGATAAACTTCGACAACTTGAATCAGATTTACAAAAAGAATAGAGAAATCAAACGAATCTTTGTGTCTTAGTGTCTTTGTGGTAAATCCCCCGAACTTTCAAAAGATAAAACCTCCCCAAACCCAACACAAAAGAATCTTTGTGTCTTCGTGTCTTTGTGGTAAATCCCCCGAACTTTCAAAAGATAAAACCTCCCCAAACCCAACACAAAGGAATCTTTGTGTCTTAGTGTCTTTGTGGTAAATCCCCCTAACTTGGTTACAAATATCGCGTTAACTGAACACGATACCGTTCTTTTTTCGTAACCGCAACTTCTCCGACTTCTAAACGCCCTTTTCCGCGAATTGCGATTAAATCTCCCGACTTCACTTGATAACTGGCTTGGCTAATGTCTTTCCAATTTACCCGCACATCACCGCCATCAATTAAACTCACCATTTTGCTACGAGACATTCCAAACCCCGCAGAAGCTACTGCATCTAAGCGCATCGACGCTTCAACGGTAGTTAATTCTTTTTTCTGGGGTGGACGTATCTTTAATTCACTTAATTCTATGCGTTGAGTTTTAACGGGAACGGAACGAACTTGTTTCAAATTCATTTCCATAAACTCGACTAATTCAGGAACAACAACCGCCTGTGCGCCTCGTTCTCCTAATACAATAATATCACCTGTTTTTTCTCTGACAATTCCCGTCCCTAACATCGAACCTAAAAAGTCTCGATGGGTAGCGGTATCAAATAGAAAATTTCCCGAAATATCAATGGCTTCTACAGCGACGCTAGACTCATCTAAAGGAATTTCAGCACGAGCGATCGCAATGCGTTGACGTTCCGCTTGGGGATAGCCACCTCCGGTTACTAATTGCACCTCGGTTAAGCGGCTAAAAATGCGTTTCGCCTCTGCAAGTTCGGGCGGGGAAAGAAAGTCTGTATAGGTGATTTCCCAAGTTTTAATCGCTTGTTCGGCTTGATCAATCACCCGTGCGATACAATCTCGATTTTCAACACTTTTTAACAGTTCTTCTCTGGGTAGCATTCGTTAACTTTTGAGGTCAAATTCTGTGTGTTTTAGAAAATTTTACTTTCACTCTTATGATAACATAAATAGGTTAACTGTGTCTCAAGCCTCTAATATTTCACCACGTAAAACAACTTTTTCCCAAGTTAAAAGTGCGGGTGTTTTCTCTACACAATTCATCCCCAACTTTTCAAGAATTCTCATGGATGGTATATGATCAACTGGACAAGAAGCAACTATTTTCTTTAAATTGGGCTGTGTTGTCGCCCAATTGACTAATGCTTGTACTGCTTCAAATCCATAGCCTTGATTGCGATAGGCTGCTATGATATTATAACCCATCTCAACTTTGCCTGTTGGGTCAGGTTTTCCACCAAATCCTAAATCTCCAATCAGGGTTTTATCCCGGCGGTGAATAATCAACCAAGCCCCCCAATTTTGTTGAGTTGGATCATTGGCTAACTCGGCAAAAACGGGGAACGCATCGAGAACTTCTTCCCAGGGCCAATCTTCGGGAACGTTGACATTTAATAACGATGCAACTTGAGATTTATCGGTGATCGCCGCTTCGATGATTTGGGGAGAATAGGGGATTAATTCTAACCGTTCAGTTTGCAAACGCATAGACCTATCCTTGAGAATTAAACGGATTAATTGGGTGCAGCATAGCCCTGAATATTTTCAGGTTCAAACCGACGTAAAATGCTGGTTGCTTTGCGAGTATAACTTTCAGATCCTTCAACGACAATCAGATATTTTCCGGCATTTAATCGGTTGCGATAGGGTAAAGCATCACCGCCTCCAATAATCAAACCGACACCTCCCCCAGCCACTAAACTCCCTAAGCCGCCTGAAATACCGCCCAAAATTCCACCAATAATATGATCACCGATTTCTCCGGCCCAAGCAAACGTATTTAATCCCGTAATCAAACTAAAAGAATAACCCGCCAAAAAGCCAAAGGGAATCAACCAAGATGCCATGAATTTAACTTGTTTCAAAGCTTGTTCATTGGGATCAATTAACCCATACTCATCAGCACTTTTGTAGCCTTTACCTAAAATCGTGACTTGATTGGTAGGGAAACCTTCTTTTTCTAACGCCACATAAGCGGCTTCAGCAGATATGCGATCGCTCAATACTGCGACAAGATAGTTCATAGATGCAACAATAATCTTTAATCAGCTTTTGTTTGTTGAACAACTGCTTTTCAGAAGGCAGTCTTGTATTATTTTACCTGATTTTATCCGATTGAGGAGCATGGAGATTAAGAATTTGACTTCAAAAAATTTGAGCCGGCCACCCCGACAGAGAATTTTAGATTGCCACTACCGAAAGTCATAAGAAGGCATTCTGAAGGGCTTTTGTTGAATGTTAACAGCTCAAGTCCAATTGAGGTTCAGGGGACAACACCCCGACAATCAAGTAATTATTTTTTAATCAGAAAGCTTAATTTTTTCCAACAATCAGCCGGATGAAGTCCCCCAAAGCAGTTAGAATAACGTACTGCGGTATAAATACCGTTTGGAGAGTCAGTTGAATCCGATCTCTGCAAACGGTTAAGACCACCATCAACGGGTGGCATTTCCCGCCCTACTGTTGCAACCCATTTGCATAACCATGCCTAAGGTTCTTGTCTCCGATTCAATCGATCAAGCTGGAATAGATATCCTTTCCCAAGTGGCACAAGTCGATGTCAAGACTGGTTTGCCCGCCGAGGAATTAGTGAAGATCATTTCAGAATATGATGCTTTAATGATCCGTTCCAGCACTCGTGTCACCCAAGAAATTATAGAAGCGGCTGTTCAGCTTAAAATTATCGGTCGAGCGGGTGTAGGCGTCGATAACGTTGATGTAGCGGCAGCTACGCGAGCGGGAATCGTCGTTGTTAACTCTCCTGAAGGGAATACCATTGCTGCTGCTGAACACGCCCTAGCGATGATGTTATCGCTCTCTCGCCACATCGCCGAAGCCAACCAATCGGCTAAAAGTGGAAAATGGGATCGGAAAAACTTTATTGGAGTAGAAGTCTACAAAAAAACCTTGGGAATTGTCGGCTTGGGCAAGATTGGTTCCCATGTGGCGGCTGCCGCTAAAGCAATGGGTATGAAACTCCTGGCTTTCGATCCCTATATTTCCCAAGAACGAGCCGATCAACTCAGTTGTCGCTTGGTAGACTTAGAGCTATTGCTGCAAGAGTCTGACTATATTACCCTGCATATGCCCAAAACGAAGGAAACGTATCACATGATTGATGCCAAAGCCTTCGAGATGATGAAGCCCACCGCCCGCATTATTAACTGTGCTAGGGGTGGAATTATCGATGAGGCGGCTTTAGTCGAAGCCCTCAAACAAAATCAAATTGCAGGGGCGGCTTTAGATGTGTTTGAAAATGAACCCCTCGAAGCGGACTCGGGCTTACGAGAATTGGGTCAAAAAATTGTCCTGACTCCCCATTTAGGCGCCTCCACCGAAGAAGCCCAAGTTAACGTCGCCGTTGATGTTGCTGAACAAATTCGAGATGTATTATTGGGTTTACCTGCAAGATCGGCGGTGAATATTCCCGGTTTGTATCCCGATGCTTTGGAAAAACTCAAGCCCTATTTACAATTAGCCGAAACGTTAGGAAATTTGGTGAGTCAGTTAGCCGGAGGACGAGTTGATTTTCTCGATGTGCGTCTTCAAGGTGAACTCGCCACCAATAACAGTCAACCCGTTGTTGTTGCCTCTCTCAAAGGCTTACTCTCTCAAGCGTTGCGTGAACGAGTCAACTATGTTAACGCCAGCATTGAAGCCAAAGAACGGGGAATTCATGTGATTGAAACTCGTGATGCGGCGGCAAATGACTATACTGGATCGTTACATCTAGAAGCGAAAGGCTCTTTAGGTACCCATTCGGTAACAGGGGCATTACTCGGCGATCGCGAAATGCGAATCACCAATATTGATGGATTTCCGATTAACGTCCCACCAACTCACCATATGCTATTTACCTTACACCGAGATATGCCGGGAATTATTGGTAAAATAGGCTCTCTGTTGGGCAGTTTTAACGTTAATATTGCCAGTATGCAAGTCGGCCGAAAAATTGTCCGGGGCGAAGCTGTCATGGTCTTAAGCATCGATGATCCCTTACCGGAAGGTCTCTTAAATGAGATTATGAAAGTAGCTGGAATTCGGGATGCTTACACTGTTACCCTATAGGTCGAATTCGCACTAAAAATCTATTCGGAGTTCGGAAGGGGTAATTCAGTGAACAGTTAACAGCGCAAACTTGCGGCCCGGCGGTTTCCGTCGAGAGCAAAGTTTGTAAGAGAGTGACCAGTGACCAGTTAACAGTTAACAGTTATCAGTGACCAGTTATCAGTTAACAGTTATCAGGTTATCAGTTAACAGTTAACAGTTAACAGGGATTAAGATTTAGGGTTGAGGATTTAACCCCTGATACCCAACACTTAACCCTGAAAGCATGGGTTTTTCTCGGTAATTGATTCTTAGCCTGAAATCACAAGCTAACGGTAGCACGGTTCTAGGTGACTCGAACATCTGTTGGTAAACCAATCACTCTCCCGAATTCCGAATTTTGTAGGATTGACATGATACATAGCTGGTGGGAAATTCAAGTTCTATGCGATCCGGCGTTAGAAGAATCAGTCTTCTGGCGTTTGGAAACCTTTGGCTGTCGGGGAACAGCCAGTCAAAGTCAAAACCATTCCTGCCTAGTTTCGGCTTACCTTCCCGAAGAAGAGGCTCATTTATTAGATTTAGCAGCCCTGTCTCTATTTTTGCGTCAAGATGCTCTGTGTATGGAGATTTCACTTCCGGTTGTTGAATGGAATCTGATTGACGAACAAGACTGGGCCAGTAGTTGGAAGCAATATTGGGAACCGACAAAAATTGGCGATTTCATTTTGGTTTATCCTGCTTGGTTAGAACCTCCCGCCGAGTCTGATCGCATTTTATTACACCTCGATCCCGGTGTTGCCTTTGGGACAGGCACTCACGCCACGACTCAGCTTTGTCTAGAATCAGTAGAAATGCGACTGAGTGTTAAGCCGGAAAATCTGGTTGTCGCTGATATTGGCTGTGGATCAGGGATTTTGTCTATTGGGGCGATTCTTTTAGGGGCGACTCAAGCCTATGCGGTTGATATTGATCCAATGGCTGTCCGTTCAGCCCGTCAAAATCGCAAGCTGAATAATATCTCTCCCGAACAAATGAAGGTAGAACAGGGAAGCGTAGAAGAACTTCTCCAGTTCGTGCATGAACCTGTCGATGGGATTCTTTGTAATATTTTAGCAGAAGTTATTATTGATTTAGTTCCTAAATTTGATGCGATCGCCAAACCGAAAACCTGGGCAATTCTCAGTGGGATTTTACTGGATCAAGCTAAACCCATTGCTGATACTTTAGAACAACATGGCTGGATCGTCGCAACCCTTTGGAAACGTCAAGAATGGTGTTGTTTTAACATTCGACGATCTTAATTAAAGGCAACAGGGAAGAGGCAACAGGGAAGAGGCAAAAAACTGATAACGGGTGACTGGTAAGGGATCTTGATGAATTACCCCTACGCTCACGGGTGAGTGTTAACTGTTCACTGCTCACTAAAGTCGAATATAAATCTAGGGTATGCTAGCATCTAGAATCTGATGACCAACAATGAATCGTTATGGCTTCTATCGCCCGTAAGAACCTGTTTGAAGATCTTCCTCGTTTTATTGCAGCGCAGGCTGGTATTATGTTCGCGGTCAGTCTGGTAACGATTCAAAACGGTATTCTCAACGGGTTTGTTAAGTCTTCTTCTCTACTGATTGATAACTCAAACGCCGAAGTTTGGGTCGCTTCGGCTGATATGATTCACATGGAATTGACGATGCCCGTGCCTTTAGAGTATATGTTGCAAGCGCGAGAGGTCAAGGGAGTCAAACAAGCAGAAGCCCTGATTTTTCGGAGTGCGCGTTGGCGAGATCCATCGGGTCAAATTCATGCGGTAACGGTGGTGGGTTCGACACCTGAAGCCAAACTTTTCGCGCCCTGGAATGTCATTCAAGGGGAAGTGACCAGCCTCAAAGAACCCTATGGTGTGATCATTGATGAAAAAAATTTACAATCCTTGGGAGTGACTCAACTGGGAGATGTCGCGACTTTGGGGGGCTTAGAGGCTCGTTTGGTTGGAGTGGTTCAAGCTACTCAACCGATTATTAATAATAAATTAATTTTCACTTCGTTAAAAAATGCCAACGCCTATGTGAATGCACGTCCACAAACGAGTACCCGATGTAAGTTAGACAACGGTGACTTGAAATGTGTCAATATCTTCGATGAGATTAGTCCCGCAGAAAAGCAAGTGATCTCTTCAGCGCCTAAACAGTTAACCTTGACGGATCAGATTTCGTTTGTATTGGTGGAAGTGGAACCGGGTCAAAATATCGATGAACTCAGAGAACGACTAGAGGAGGCTTTACCCAACGTTAAGGCCTATACTCGTGAAGAAATGTCTGAACGCACTCAAGCCTATTGGAAGCAACGGACTGGAATTGGATTTATTCTCAGTTTGGGAGCGGGGGTCGGAATTTTAGTGGGGATGATCGTGGTGGCTCAAATTCTCTATGCGTCCGTCTCTGATCACTTGAAGGAGTTTGGCACGCTCAAAGCGATGGGAGCGCCGGATCGGGTGATTTATAGTGTGATTTTAGAGCAAGCCCTGTGGATGGCGTTATTGGGCTATATTCCGGGTATGGCGTTGTGTATGGGGGTGACGAGTTGGGCTTCGGCAACTCAGGGAATTTTAATTTTAATTACGCCGACTTCGGCTGTGATGGTGTTTGGGTTAACGGTGATCATGTGTGCGGGATCGGCGATTTTTGCCATTCAGAAGGTGACTCAAGTTGATCCGGCGATTGTATTTAAAGCATAGGTTTTCACAATTGAGGGGTCACAGGAAATTGGGCATTTAAGAATTTAGATTGTAGATTGGGAGAAGTTCGGACTTTGAGACAACATGATTAGCTTCTACTGGGATGATGGCGCGCGTGATCGCATTCAACTGGCTTTTCAGTGGAGAATTCCCCCTTGAACCTGAACAACTCTGATCGCCGAGGCGAGGCTCGTTCCAAACCAAGATAGAATCAAACTACAATTGAAGTGATAATTTCAAAGAAATTATCGCGCTTATGTCTTAGTCCGGCTTGCAGTTGTATGCCCACATCCGACGACAATAAAAATATGATAGGTTCCAAAATGAACTGGGCTAAATTAAAGAGAAGCCCTACTCAGGCGATGGATGGCTCAGTTCATACCCCAGTGAGGCCAATTGCGATTCAGGGTCTAGGGGTGGAGATGACCTATCAATCCGGACGCCAAAGTTTTAAGGTTCTCAAAGGGATTGACTTGCAGGTACAACAGGGCGATATTCAACTGTTGATGGGGCCTAGTGGTTCGGGAAAAACGACGCTACTCTCGATTTTGGCGGGACTCCTCACGCCGACAGGTGGACAGGTGTTGCTGCGAGGTGAAGATATTACCAAAATGTCTCGTTCTCAGTTAGCGAATTTCCGCCTGCACAATATTGGGTTTATTTTTCAGGGGTTTAACCTGTTTCCGGCTTTGAATGCGATCGAAAATATTGAGGTTGCGCTGAATATTAAGGGGATTAAGGGGATCAAAGCGAGGGAACAAGCCGAACATTTACTTGAACAAGTCGGTTTGGGAGAAAAGGGTAAGCATCTTCCTCGTGACTTGTCGGGGGGACAAAAGCAACGGGTGGCGATCGCTCGGGCTTTGGCAGGTCATCCTCCTCTGATTATGGCAGATGAACCGACGGCGGCGTTAGACTCAAGTAGTGGTCGAGCAGTGATTGACTTGTTGAAAGGATTAGCGAAAGGAGAAGGCGCAACGGTATTAATGGTAACGCATGATCCGCGTATTGTAGACGTTGCCGATCGCATTCTTGAGCTTGAAGATGGCATGATTAAACAGGAATAAGTTCAAGGGAGTTTTGGGGCAAGGTCTTAAGTTTGCCTTGTTCTATGGAAACAATAATCTTGGTTCATGGTATTGGTTTATGGGGAATCGTTTTATCTGGCTAACCAAACGAAATCAAGTTGTAATGGCATATTCTATAGCACTACGCATAACGGTTTTTTTAAAGACTGAAATTAAAGTCAGAATTATGAATAATTTGCTGAAGCGATATTGCACCAAAATCTTCCAACACCATCACGAAGCTGTGATTGTACTTTTCTGAACTGTAAGCTTGAACGGTTCCGGGTAGATTGAGACTGCGAGTAATAGAGACAGCGATCGCAGTCATTCAACCGCATTTTCCGGGATAGCTTTGTTCAGACGAGTATGCAAGAATAATGCAGCCTGAACTTCCAGGCGACAAAATACGTCTACAGGTTTAACACAGGAGAGCAATGACATCGCAGGCGGTTTGAATGTCTGCTTTCCTACACGATTTTCACACCCGTTGACTATGTTTAAATTTTTCTCATTCATACAGCGACGCTCCTCTGGTCCTTGGTTTTATCCTCTCATTTCGATTACCGTTGCCTTTAGTATCTGGATAAGTTCGGCACCTGCAACTCAAGCAATTTCTTGGCGAGATTTAATCTTTCGAGGGATTCAAGTCATTCAACTGACAACACTTTCTAATCAACAAGAAGTAGCACTCGGTCGTCAGATTAACGAACAATTAGTTAAAAGTGAAATCAAACTCTTACAGAACCCACAAGCCACAGAATATATCAATCAAATCGGTCAACGTTTAGCTGAAACCAGCGAACGTTCTAATATTCCCTATACCTTTCAAGTGGTGAATGATTCAAGTATTAATGCGTTTGCGACAATGGGCGGTTTTGTTTACGTCAATACTGGGTTAATGAAAGCGGCTGAAAATGAAGCCGAGTTAGCCAGTGTTATCGCTCACGAAATTGGTCATATTGTTGGGCGTCACTCGGTAGAACAAATGCGTCAGATGGCAGTGGCTCAAGGGGTAGCATCCGCAGCCGGACTTGATGCAAGCCTGGCGGTTCAAATTGGGGTAGAACTTGCACTCCGCCGCCCCAATAGTCGCAAAGCCGAATATGAAGCCGATCAATTTGGGATAACGAACCTGGGAAAAGCAGGATACGATCAACAAGCAGCCGTGAGCTTTATGAAAAAACTGCTGCAAGCAGGTTCTGTTCCCACGATTTTAAGCACTCATCCCGCCACAAATGACCGGATTTCCGCTCTTGAAGCCATGATTAATCCAAGCTTCACTAATAACGGTTCGGGCATGGATAGCGCGGCTTATCAATCGAAGGTGCAACGCCT
Source organism: Limnoraphis robusta BA-68 BA1 (assembly GCF_034932365.1). NCBI lineage: Bacteria > Bacillati > Cyanobacteriota > Cyanophyceae > Oscillatoriales > Sirenicapillariaceae > Limnoraphis > Limnoraphis robusta. The sequence continues at coordinate 14,077 of NZ_JAYGHR010000036.1, forward strand.
CTTATAGCGGTGTGCGTTGTGGGATACATCCCTGAAACCCGGTCAGTTTGAGAAACCGGGTTTTTCTGTCTCTTAGACACCAGATCTCCGAAGCCCTTGGGGATGGGTTAGGGTCAGTAAATATACTCTACTGATCAGCCTAAACACAATCTTTGCAAAAAATTTGTCAAAAGATAGACTACTATGAGATTGATCATTCTATAAAGTATAGTAAGAGTATATTCCTAGTTGATTTTCTACTCCAGGGGGCGATATGTGGTCGCGCCTGCTATTGCTTTTAGAGAACGATTTCCCTGTTGAAACTCTCAAGTGTACTTTCTAAAAATGTATTGAACTGTATTTGGAGGTCTATAGATTATGATAGCTTATGTTGAGACACTTGAACGAGTCAGTCCACAGAACCTTAGTTCTTTAAGGCAGCTTGTGCGCTCGATTACTTTGGCTCAGGGTCAGTTTTGCTTGATTTTAGCCTGTTGTAATCAAAGCAAACTGCAACGTCAGATGATCAAGCAGTTGCGTAGATTGCCTGAGCTTCACCTGGAAGAACTGATGCTAGAAAGTTCAACAGAAACCTTGTATAGTACAATAGCTCGCCATTTTCATTCTTATTCCCCCGATGGCGTGATGGTTTATGGTTTTGAGTCGGTTCGTCATCTTTCCCAACTTCTGATCGCAACGAACCATGTTCGTGAGGAGTTTCGCAACTTTAAGTTTCCGGTTGTTCTTTGGGTTAATGACGATGTGATGAAGCAATTCGTTCGCCTCATTCCTGATTTTTTCAGTTGGGCTTCAACGGGTATTGAGTTTGTGGACGAATACAAATCTTTTGAGTCTCAACAGGTTCTCGTTTCTCATCACTCCTGAATAGAATCTTCACGAAAAATTAAAATTTTTTATGATTTTTGCCGAAAGTTAACTTAATATTCTTCTGGGGTCAATGCGGGTGTTAAACTAAAAGGATGAAAAAAAGTTATTTTATCGTCATTGATAATTTAGACTTGCCTGAATCAAAGAGGTCAGGATTTCTAGTGCAGCTAGAAGGAGGTGGTCGCAGTTCATCAGATCGAGAAAAGGCTAGACAAATTATCGAAGAGTTGTGGATGGACGGGAAACTTCCCGACTGTTTTGAAAATGGATTAAGCGAGGATAATATTATTATGGCTAGAACCAAGAAAGAACCAGATCGCGAACTTTTACCCATTGAAGAAGCGGGAAATCGCTTGATTGAACTGATTGAGTTGGTCGCACTCAAAGCCCAAGCTAAACAAGAATATAGCGCCATTTCTTCGATGGTGGAAAAGATTTTTAAAGGTCGAGAAAACGAGTTAACCGATGAAGAAATTGCCCAAGCTCAAGATGGAAAAACGGTCAGAACGGTGATATCTAGTCTCACCAAAGCGATCGCAGATGTGGAAATCACTCGCAAACAATGCGCCGAACAATCAGAACTGATTATGGGCATTATCCAAATGGGTCAGGATGGAAACTATAGCGTGAAATCCTCAGAAGAAGTCATCAAAGAAGCGGACGATTCAACCCCATCGGATAATAAAAATAATAGCACAAAAACCAGCAAAACAACCGCAAAGTAAGTCATTTTTAAGGAATTAGATCCCCCATTATCCCCCTTAAAAATATCCCCCTAAATCCCCCTTAAAAAGGGGGACTTTCAATACTACTCTCCTGCCTCCCCACCCCCCTTTTTAAGGGCAGGGCCGTTTCATTCTAACAAAATCCAAAGCCTAGACCACCTGTTATTAAGCCATCTTTGACCCTCTGTAATTGACACAAAGCCTAAAAGTCTAAAAAGATTAATTGCAATAGTTTGAAGAATC
>NZ_JAYGHR010000037.1:0-14840 GCF_034932365.1 Limnoraphis robusta BA-68 BA1
TAGTGGGGGGAATAATCCCCCGTTAGCGAACTTGAAAAATTAGGCTTCTATTTCTTCAACCATTTTAAAATATCCGTGTATGGCGTGTGTGATTTAATCATTCTCTTAATTGCATCAACCTGGGAATTTTTGAGATAAACAGAGCGTTTATGCTCCTGTCCAAACTGGTCGGTAAATGAATAATACCAGAGGTAATAAACCGATGGCGGTTTACCTTTCTCGGCGTTACGTTTCTTGTTCGCCTCACGCAGCTTTATATATCCTGAACCTTTGCCTTTTGGCGGACACTTCCGCTCTTTAATCTCGGGTTTAACTTCGGGTTTAATCTCGGGTTCTGGTTCAATGAAATCAAACTTCCATAAACCTTGCTTCCCTTTAACGTTGGGAATTAAGAGAGGCTTAACATTTTCAAGCTTCCAGCCATAACGATTATCTGAATAATTCCCGCAAATTCTTTCAACCGTTGAGAGTGAGTCTCTGATTTTCTCTGAGCGCTCACAACCCGTCAATTTAGCTTCAGCAACAATGGCACCTAACGGATAATCCCATTGAGTAATATTTGGGAATTGTTTTTCAAGTTCATTGAGTTCTATCTCGTCCCAGTTTATTGGGCGCTTGGCTGCATGAATTAAAATCCGCCCGGTGTGCTTTGTCGGCCACGAGCGAGTTTCAATCTGCTTAACTCCCATTGCGATCAACGTCGCCCAAGGTTGCCAGAGTGTAATAGTTAAAACTTCCGTTTTCGGGCTATCGCCTTTGATGGCTAACGGATTATCAACTGTTGGGGCAATGGTGGCGATCGCACTCAAGACAGACTTAACTGACTCTAAACCTTTAACTGTGGTGGTTTGGCAATTTTCCACAGTCGGAGATATAGCCGCATTGATACAAGGATTTTCACTCTCAGCATCCATGAAAATCGCTGAAACCTGCTTAACTTCGTTCTTGGGTTGAAGCATCGATGCTAGTTCGGGGTTTTTCTGTTCCCAAATTGCGATCGCTGATTTGTACTCTTGATAAGTTTGAAACTCGTCGGGGTCTGGTGGTTCCGGCTCCTCTTGTTCTAAGGGAAACATCAACAACTGACCGGAAACTTCCATCGGTATTGGTGAGATGAAATCCTCTGATACAACACACTTCAACCCGTTAAACTCAGCAAGCCAAGCTTTTGGCACCTGTTTCGATTCAATGGGTTTGATGAGTCGCCCTCGGCGGTTCCCATATTCGATAAATTCATCGCCTGCCTGCCAGGTTTGAGGTAATTCTTCGATTTTCGGAGTATTTAAAACAATGGGTTCGATTTTCGGCGAGTTAAACAAATTTTGTCGCTTCAGTGAAGCCATCACCCGAAAGTAATCTAACCCCGTCAGTTTTCCTAAACGATAAATGCTCAGTGTCGGGTCTTTTTCCAACTCCCCTAGAACAGCCGCGTCATCCCAAGAAGAATCACTTTCCCCAATGAAATAGTCAGAATATGTCATGGTTAGAAGTCCATTAAAAAAGTGTTAGTTGTCCCGCAGTTTCCCGGCGCTTTAGCTGGTTTGTTCTGCGGGAATTCTTATGTCGGCGTCATAAGCCAAGTGGTATGGGAAGATGGCGGTTTTTCATCAACTGCCCTCCCCGTTTGCGATCGCTTCCAATTGCTCCGGCGTTAATCGTTCGAGAGCGTCAATGTTAAACAGCGTCGCGCTTCCTGCGACATCCAAGTAAAACCCGCTCGGGTAAATGCTGACTAATTTCCTAAACTTCACTTGGCCCCAATCTTCTTTTAAGCGATCGCAATATTGCTCTAATCTTTGGGCTGGTGAAAGTGGAAGTTTGACAACGTTGTTTGATTGTTCAACAGTCACGGGCGGAATCATGGTCGCCACAGAGTTTTTTCGTTCTAGATGTTCCCACTCCGTCTTAAACTCCAGAAATCTGGTGTTATCTGCTTTCAGCCAGTCAGTGAGTGAAACAATTCGCTGTTTGAATCCGAATGTCTTCATTCGAGCAAAATCTAAAAACCCCTCTCTCTCTCTCATGTCCAAGTTGGCGAAAAATTCATCAAACGGGTTTGCTTCTGAGAGAGTCTGATTAGTCTGAATATTCTGAATAAGTCTTAGAGAGTTGAAATCCTTTGCTGGTGCGGGTTCTAGCGGTCGATTTTCTGGGTTTCCAGAATCCATTCTGGGTTTCCGTAATTCATTCTGAGTTTCCAGAATCCGTTCTGGGTTTCCAGAATCTATTCTGGGTTTCTGTAAATTTTCTGGGTTCCCAGAATCATCTTTTTGTTGAGAATTTGACCATTCAATGATGACCTTCCCAGATTTGATATTGATTGCCCCAGCCGCTTCTAATTTCCCCAGTGCTTCGTAAACCGATGATTGGGGAATATTCCAACGACTAGCGAACTCTTTAGGGATGATTTCAATATCGCGATCGCAGTATGGATTTTCTAGGCGTAGAGCTAAATGGACAAAGCCGCTATTATTAATGAGCTTGGCTTCTCTCAAGGCAAGTAACTCGTGTTTTTGTAAGGCGTAGAAATCCCCCTCAACTTTGCCGTTCTCCCGGTTAGTATTGGGTATGGAGTGCGGACTATCACACCGCATCTTTGAAATATTCTGTGTCATTGTTGAAACATGATAATGTTTGTTTTAAGTTCCCCCGTTCTGGGGGTCTTTTATGTTTTGACTATACTCTAAATCGAGTATTTAGGAAAGGAGGTTCACGAAAATTAATGGAAGTTAGACAGGCGATCGCCGTGATTATTTCTGAAAGCTCAAAAACTCAAGCTGAGTGGGCAAGACAGAGTGGATTGTCACCTCAAAACCTTAACGACTATTTACAGTCAAGGCGAGACTTGGTGGGTGAGAATATCCAAAAAATACTATGGACAATGGATGAAAGCGAACGATTGAAATTCGCTGAATTCATCGCCCAAAATGGGAAGAAATAGAAGTGTAGCTCTCCCCTATTATATTTGTTCTAGGGGAGATTTCTTGATATCAATTTAAGTTGATTTCATTCAAATTGTTCGGCTCCTTTGTGAAACTCACACTACTTTTCGTCGGCACGAATGGGTTCGCCGCAGGCTGGGCAATTGTTAGGTAATTCTTCTCGGTCTGGAAGTTTGCCAGTTCCATCGCAAACATAGCAAGGCATATCATAGCGTTGATGAACTCCCGGTTGTGCCGGAATATGAATCATTTTTAAGCCATTGCATTCAGGACATTTCATTCTTCTTCATCCTCATTAGATTCAGTATCTTCGAGATTAGTTGAATTGCAATTATTACAGGTTGGCTTTGATAACAATTCATCAGTTAATGCCAAGTCTGTAAAAGTTAAAATCATTCCACAATCTTTGCAATAAATCATTGCTAGTTTTCCTCAAATAAAGTAGAAACCCTCATGGGTGCGTTTGCCCTTCGCCCTTGCCCGATTTTTGCTACCACTGCCGCCCCACCGCCCACCCGCAAAAATCGCCCAACAGCACCCATTCGGGTTTGAAAAATTACCAAGTCCTCAAAAAATGCAACTGGCTTTCACGGTTAAAATAGTCCAAAACAGTTTAGTCATGTTCAGGACGTGGTTAATTAGAATTCTTCTGTTTCGTCGTTGCCGATTCTTACTTCGTAATTCCAATCATAGCCAGGAGAAATTGACGAGTTAAAGTGGGAAAGTTGCTCTTGAATCACTTCTCGATAGCCTTGCATCGCCTCATTCCAAGAGTTTGCACCAAAGCTGCTGATAATAAAGTTAGAATTTTCGTGCGTGTAAACGGTGGCGTTCCAATAGCCGTTACTTTGCTCGTAAATTTCACAAGAAAATCCAGAAATGTTAACAATCATTGTTCGTTTTTGATAATGTTTGCAGTTGAACAATTTAACTCTGCTTTGTGGAAGTGATTCCACAAAATATCGTAATCTTCCTTGTCGAAACGAAGGGTGAGATGATAGCCTTCCCCTGAAATAGTGTTGAACGTTATCCAGCGACTTTTCCAAGAAATATATGCCATGTTTTTTTCGTTTACAGAAATATCTGTTGACGGCAAATAAATCATCTGTTGTTCCTGATAATCCTTTCAAGTTGAAAATAAAAAATTAATCGTCTCGTACTTTAGAAATAGACACTTCTAAAGAGTTGCAATATGGACAACACAGTTCCCCGAAGTTTTCGTCATCTGGGTCTTGGCGTTCTGTTAATGACAGAATTTCGCCACAGTTTTCACATTCAAAAATCACATTTCTCAGCCATTCTTCATAACTATTTTCGTTCATTTGAATATCTCCCGAAGTATCATTTCGCTTTCGTTTCCAATCAAAATGGCCCAATCAAAAAAACCATAATAGGCGTTAATTTCTGCGGCTATTTCTGAAACATCGCAAGAGTAAGATTTTATGGTTTCCTCTCGATATTCTCCATCTTGATTGAAGTCATAAAATCCGACAGACCAAATGTAGACGTTTTTCATCGTTCTAAGGGGGATATTTCACCCCCGTTAACGTGTTAGTTGTAGTCGCTAGACTGTGGTAATTGTCGCTGTTCTACTGAAGATTTAAAGCGCTTGACTTCAGACTCTCGCGCTAGTTCATCAAACTGACTGATAATTTCGTTGTCAAGAGGGCTAACGCCGCTAAATAATTCGCACGTTGAGAATTCAGAACTGAGCGAGTTAATCAACTTAACTTCTAACTCATTTTCTTCATCAACTGGGCGAATTAAGTAACTCACACGAGCATATTTAATCGGTTGTGACTCGCCTGATGGCCCTATAGCTGAACCGCTTTTAATTTCAAACTCACAAGCCCAAATTAAACCACAAGAACGAGTTTTCATCATTTGTTCTACTGCGCTACGCATAGACAAAAAATTATCTAAGCTACCTTGCATTGTGCGAGATGGTTTGAGCATGAGATAAAACGCTAAACCGATGGGAATTGGGATACGAACTTTCTTTCCGTTCTTGCTAGTAGAAGTTTCACCCCCAATCGCCACACACAGCAGCAATCCTAGCTTTTTACCCTCGTAAGAATCCCGAGTATAGTCAAGTCGTAATGGTATGAACTCGAAATCTTCGTAGGCTGTTTTGCCATCCATTGAAAAGATGCCAGCCGCGCTAGAACAGTCAGTTTTAATCAAGATAGGTAGATTCTTCCGAAGCTCTCCGTCAGTAAAATTCAATCGAAAATTGTCAGGTAATGCCATGATTTAACCTTGATAATGTTTGCAATTTGAACAGTTTAGCGTCATGTTCAGGACTGAGCTTTAACTGTAAATTGACTCAATCCACGCGATCACTTCTGAGCGAGAAAGATGACCTTCAGCTACAAATTCAGTGCCATCAATTGTCAATCGAGTTATTTTAGTTCCTGCCTTGTAGTTCAGGAAATCTGTCCAGCAAGTTGAATGCTCCCAGACACATTCTCGATTTTTGTAGTAATAAGCCACTTGTATTCCTCTGATAATGTTTGCATTTGACGGTCTAACCACCTACCGACAGGGACGGATTTATTAATCAACAACTACAAATTCATTTCTCTTTAAAAAAATGCGCTTTCTACAAACTGAAATCCAATAGAAGTCGCCGCTTTCGGGCTTGAATCTGTAATCCTTGATTTTCCCAATCTCGCCTTTGAACTTTCCCCAGAGAATCAAGATTTTAGTTCCGGGTTTGAGTTCAGAGATTATTCCGAAATCTAGGGATAATTGATAGCCTAAAACGGCATTTCCTGAAGGTCGTTCAGTGATAGCCAGACTTTCTTTTTTGCAGGTTTAGATTCTTCTGCCTTTTCTTCCTCAAAGTAATCTTGCATCGGGTATTCTGGCTCTGATTTGTCATCAACAAATAATGAGTTCATCGCCTGCTGTTCTTCGATTGTGTAGATAGTGATTCCTTTCAAGAGATAATTCAAAGCATCTAATGAATTTTCAAATTCTATCGGTGGTAATTTTCCCTTGAATGCTTGAGAGATTGAAGAATAGCTATTAATCAAGATTCGCCCTAGTCGTTCTCGCCCATTTGTCAAATTGAAGCTAGCATTTCCTAAGCTGATAGATTCTAGAGAATAATACAAGCCGTAATGTTTAAAGTTCTCGTAGAAGAAGCTTTCTGATTTTAAAGCGTCTAGCTTTTCAATCAATTGATTTTTCTCTTCTCGATATTTTCTCAATCGAATAGCTTTCTCATCGGTGATTTGTTCAGTTAATGATTTGCTCATCAATTGCATTAATTGATGCTTACAAAAACTACGCCAAGTTTTACCTTTAGAAACGTGATACTTAAAATCTGGGCAGGTGCAATAAGTTTGTGAAACTCCGTAAACTTTACCCTCTGGGCTTTCCACTGTGTCGAATTTCAGCCAATTGTATTTTGAGAATTCTGCATAAACTTTCTGAACCCAATCACTCACTTTCTTCTTGAGAAAGGTTGATACTTTTCCGAACTGATTCTTGAAGCAAACCCAGAATACTTTACCTCGCCCTACTTCGGGTTTGAAATTGATGATTTCTTCAGCATTGGGAACGACTTGAAGCAAGAATTTTTCAAACATGATATAATCCTCAGTGAAACAAACTATTAATTTGACTGGGGCGAGAAAGCTACAACTTCCGCCCTCTCTTTATATTATAGCGCGTTAACTTGCAATCGACAATAGTGTGTTAACATTATTTTGTAGTGAGTTAACACAAGCTAAAATGCCCAAATCCGTAGGTAATCCAAACTTTAAAACGGCTGCAAATCCCGCCATACTTAATCAGGAGAGGGATGAGCCAGCTATAAAACTATTTGCGCTGCGAGTTCCTCCATCGTTGTGGCTATCGCTCAAAGGAATTCCGAATAAGGAGATTAGAGAAGCTCTTTATCAGTTAGTCCTCAGTAAAAGAGAAAAGGCAAAAGGCAAAAATTAAACTTTCTGGGTGGGTGGGTGGGGTCTTATTGTGGGGGCGATAACTCACCCCCAGCTATTTAAAACAAACTCAACTGATAATCATTTTCTTTTTCCCACCAAACTAAACACCACCTTTCGCTATTTAATTTCTTGTTTAAGCCATGTAATTTTTTACCATCAAAACTATAGATATCACCTGCTTTACATTTATACAATTTTCCATCCCAACTAAACTCAAAGTCTACACTACTCAATGTATACGCTGTTTTTCCAACACCGCTATCTCTATGTAATTTCAAACCACCATTGATTTCATACTTTAATAATAAAATCGTTTCAGGTTCACAAAATCTGTTAATCAATTTCAAGCCTCGCTCATCAATTCCATTTTTAAAATCATAAATTCTTCTTTTAATTCCACTATAATATTTATCCTTTTCCAAAAAACTCTCATACTTTTGACACCACAAAACAAACTGATTAACATCATCAATTCTTCCTACTTTTTTCATTGTTAAAACCTTAATAACTTTTCGTGAATGAGGAGGTGCGCCCCTTGTGGGCGCCCGACGAATGAACAATCTTTTCTTTTGGTGTTAATTTCCGACTCTCCGAAAATTTCCGACTCTCCGAAAATTCCTAACTAAGAGCGGAGGAGGGAGGCTATCCCCCCCCACAACCTGTTAATAAGAGACTATCTATAAATCTCAAGGGGGGGGATGCCGAACGGGGGAGCGACAACTAAAATGGCGGCTCTACAGGAACTCGCACTCTGGCGTAATCCTGCTCATAAGAAACCGCCAAAAATATCCCGGTCAAACTCTCTACAATCGACCGAAAGCGATTCATACAATCAGCATCGTCGAAGAAAACATCGGTACAAAACCCGGTGAAACTGTGATTTGATTTTCTGGGTGACTCTGCTATTGCGATCGCGCCATGATGTGATGCTGCGCCCCAAATCTCATCGTGAGTAAGTGCTTCCATAATTTAAACTCCCCTAGAACAACTGGAAAAAAGGGGGGAAGACCCCCCAAGAAAAACTAGAACAAGCTCAACTGACCGTCGCTAGAAGTAAACTCAAACCAGCCGGGGCAAATAGGAGATAACCACGACGGCGCCGCCACAGTAGGAAGAAAAACAAGGCAGCGAACGCCAAGGCCAGCAGCAAAAGCCAGCGACGCCCACGAACCCGAACCCGAACCTGAGAAGCAACGGGAACTAGACGAACTAGGAACCAAACCGACGGGGCAACCGAAATCGGCAAGCGACGGAAACGAAACCCACAACCCACCGGAGACGGCAACCGAGCGAACGCAGGCAACCGAACGAGCAGCGAACGCCCCACGACCACGGAAACCGCAGTCGGAAACACGAAACACACGAGCAGACGGAACTAAACGGCGAACTAGCTCATCAACGCCAGCCGCGCAGCCCACGCTAACAGGCTGACTAGACAAGGCAGAAACCGCAAGCTCAATAGCAGAAAACTGAGACGCAGACAGCGAACGACTACCAGAAAAACCCACGCAAGAAGCAGAAGAAACGGCGGAAAGGATATAAGAAGACATAACAAACTATTAATTCAACTAATAATATAATAGCACGTTAACATATTATTTGCAACTCCTAAAAGCTCTGCAATAGTGGCGCCGCAGGCGCCACATCTGCCGTTTATTTTTCTTATTATTTTTCTATTTTTTGAAACGGTGAGGAACTATCGGCTGTTTTTTTGCGGCCCACGTAGTGGGCGTCGGAGTAGAAGCTATCATAGTCAGCAACAAAACGCCGATGTGACGAACCGTCCCCATTTTTCGGAACATTCCGGGGGTGGGTGGGTGGGTGCGAGGTGGAACGAACGGGGGAGGGAAGTCAGGCGCCTACATCTTTCACTTTATAGATAACCTATGAAATTAACAGGCGCCTGGCTGGACGGAGGAGTGAGCTAACCGAGCAATTTTGCATTCGGAATTCACCGGGTTTTTTTGGTGCAATTTAAAAAAATAATGCGAGTTTGGCGCCGCAATCATCGCAGATTTATCTCACTGCCGAACCAATGCCCAAGCGGTGCCACTGTTCGAGCCACGACGTCTAGACCATTCACTACGCAGCAAACAGCCTTGTTTCACCAAAACAGAAAGCCAGATTGTTATCAAAAATTGATAATTACTTCTTACGATAATCCCAAGGCTTAACTGCATTTGGGTTTGCCCAAACTCCGAGCTTGTTCGCGATCGCAAATTCACTCGCTCGTTTAACAGCGTCCCAGTTTTTGCAATCTGACTTGTATTGTTCGTAAGGATAGACCAAACCCGCGCCAGCTAATTGACTTTGAACCAATCCTTGACCGTTCCAGAGTTCAGCAACTGTTCGACCATAACGGTCGGTGGTGATTGCATCAACTTTCACCTGATTGCGATCGCTAGATAGAATTTTCCGCAGTTCATCTCTAGCCTCAATTCCTCCCGGTTGAGAGCGTTCGGGCGCGTCTACACAAGCAAAACGGATTTTAATTTCAGTTTTGCCGTCAGTTACTCGTATTGTGTCTCCATCGTAGACTGAACCGTTAACTACTGTGTAAGTTGGTAGAAAGTCTGTGTAGTCTGTTGTTGAAACTTGTTCTAGGGGAGCTTGGATTGATATTGTAGTTGGTTGAGAATCTACCCAATATTTAAAGATTAAAGCCGCTACGATTAGCCAGGGTAAAATATTAATTAATCGCTTCATCTTTCCCCGATTATTGTTAGTTCTACGTTAATAATACGCTCATTTTGGCTGACAACTTTCACCCGTCTAACACTCCCAGAATAGGGACTTTTTACAGCTACAACTTCCTCTAATTTCTCCTCAATCTCTTGAATAGAATTAAGAATCATTGTTTTTTGAAAGTTCCATTGTTGCTCTGATTGCTGCTGAGAGATAATTAAATCTTGTTGTTGGCGTTGCTGCTGACTCAACCATCTAAATTCCTGGTCTTGTCGTTCCATTTTCGCTTCGTTTAAATCGCTGATAGCTTCGGCTAATTCGTACCGTGCCTTACTAATTTCTTCTTGTTGTTGTTGTTGAGCGTTCCAGCGCTCCGGTTCGGCTAACATTGCGAGATGCTCATCATAATGTAGCGTCTCAATCGGTCTTAAATTCTCCAGTCTGGCTAACTCAGATCGAGCCGCAATAATTGAAGCTTCATAAACACTAAAATCAGCCGGAGGAAGTGTAAGCTGTTCAGTTGTTGTTTGAATGCTAGGACGCTGACTTAAAGAGAGTTCTAGCTGTTGTTTCTTATTCTCAAGCGCTTGGCGTTGTTCGGTGCGATCACATAATAATTGTCCAGCCCCAACGGTTTCTTTTTCGCTCACTTTAACGTCATCTAATGAGATAACACTGCAATTAATTTTATGTCGAATTGAGTTGTCTTGTTCTACTTGTTCAATCGTTGGATTGTTGGGTAACGTATTGGGTTGTACAGCTTCAGGTTGCACTGTGGGTTGATTCCACAAAAAAGCGAGTAAAGGAATTGTTGGTAAAATATCTCTCAACATTATTTGAATACCTTTATTTGTAAAGTACCGATAACATATTGTTCTCTGAGTAACTCAGAAACTTTCTCTAAGTTACAATAATTAAATCGAATCGTTGAGCCTGATAAACTCCATTGATTAGATTGTTCTAGGGGAATATCTTCGGGGAAATCTAAAGTTAGTTGTCCTGATATAAATATCAATTTTCCTTGAGGAATTCTTGATAACTGTTCTATCGGGTTCTCGTCCGCAAATGTTAATGTGATTATTTCTCGCTGTTGAGCGTTTCCTGTAGTTAAAGTGAGTTTGTTAGCGATGATATCGGCTCCGGTCTGGTAAATTCCGTTATCGTTCATTACTACGAACTCATTACCTAAATTATCAACAACAAAATATTTACCACTAGCATCACTTCTATCAGTTGCAAATACTCCGGTAATATTCGCCCAAATCTCTTTATTTGCAGCATTTGAGTTATAAACACTAACCGATTCGCCACGCAATCCTAAGCTATTAGCTGTTACCATCACCACACCGCCAGCGTTGTTCAATTGGATGTTTAAAACACACAACGCCACCGCTAGACATAAAACCCAATATTCACCAGTTCCCCCGGTGGTTAATCGCCGATGAGGGTTGCTGCCAAACACACACCAGACAGGTTGCGGCCAAAACAGTTGAACCCCTTGCTTGGTAAAGGTGTCGGAGAAACAGGCGATTAAGTGGCCGAGCCACAATGCCAGCCAGACTTTCAGCCCAAAGTGGAATTTCAAAGGCAGTGAACAAATGGCGATCGCAATTGTCGCGCCAAAGCAATGGGTCAAAGTTCGGTGGGGAAACTTCTGTTCTAACCATCGACTGATGGGGAAGAAAACCTGACCGATTAACGAAGTTGAGGTGTCGAGGTCGGGCAACTGTGAACCCAATATTGCCAACCCCAACACGAGCGGGTCGGTTGATGAAAGTGCAAAACCAACACCCGCCGCCGAGATTGCACAGTGAGTTAGCGCCATCATCTGAGTTTTACCCTCCTCGTTTGATAGGGCAAATATTCCCCGAGAATCGCTTGGAGAATTTGGTAAGCTTCCTCCTTGGTTCTGGGGGAAGTTTGAGCCATTTTTTCCCTGGCAATATTCAGAATGATCTGTTTATCCCGGTCACTCATTCCCGGTGGAAATCTGATGTTGAGATGGATGTCATTGGCCATATTTCCTCCTTGAACCTCTAACTCGGCCCAAATATTTGAGTGACATTCCGACCATCATGGCGATGCCGCCAACAATATAAAGACCTTTATTTCCCGTTCCCATTCCGATGAATCTGACAATTGCCAACATTGCCAACGCCGCCATGACCAACGGGCTGATGTCCAAATATTGGGAATGCTCCACTTTGTCAGGGTTCATTCCCAGCCGTTCTCGTCGAATAATTTTTCTGGCGATCGCCGGATTTCTCCCAGCCAAAGTTTGAAGTTCAGCCAACCGGGAATCATTAATATTGAGTCCCAACAGGTTCGCCTCATCCCGCATCACCGCCCGAATCTGGCTATCTTCCGGGGGCTTGATTTCAATCTCAATCATGTCGAGAAAGATGTCTCGGTTAGGATTGACAACGGCGAAACAAACAACCCTAACCCCATTGTTCATCAAGTCTTCGAGCCAATATCGAATCCCGGTAGTCAAGCGTTTGGCTTCTGGAAAAATCAGACAAGTATTAGGTAAACAGTTGAGGGCGATTTCCTCTTTAAGTCTGTCCATCGTCATCGGTTTTTCACCAACAACATCACCGTTTTTATCTAACTTGTCCTCAGTCGTTGGAATGTCCAACTGTTCAGCAATCAACTCGAAGAACTTCTTGCCCGAACCTTTATAAGTTGCGGTGGCGATCGCATAATCTCCGTTCAACTCTTCGGCCAACCGTTGGGGGAAATTGGTTAATAACCCGACTTCCCCTAGAACAATTACCGAGTGAGCCGAGCGAACTGCCTCAACAACTTTGGTTAATTCCTCTAGATTTTCCCTTTGCGATACTGCCTGAGAATGTCGGCGGCTGTCTGCGATGCGCTGACTGACTTTGGGAGCGTTGCCGCTCGAACTGCCTCGATTTGTTGAATTTGTTCGGGGGTCAAGTCTTCAAGGTCAAGCTGCGCTGCGATCGCATATTTCGCCATCTCAACCCCCGTCCGGTGTTCTCGGGCATCAGCGACAATCCCGTTGTACTGAGTATCGAAATCGCTTTGAGTGTTGCCGATTTCTTCCTCGTATTGTCCGAGTTCTTCGTCCGCAGTTGCGAGAGACGTTTCACTATTTCTTAATGCCAACTGCCCGTTTGTTCCGAATCTTTCCATTGAGCCAGTCTCTTCAATGTGTTGTCCTAGTTGTTGAAGTTGCTTTAGTTGTTGCGGTGACAAGAAAGCTTTACGCCCCTCCTTTGTCGGAGTAATTCCTAAAAATTTCATCCGTTCATAAAACGCTGAAGACTTCAGCCCCAGGCTTTCCATTGCCTCGTTTAGTCCGGTGAGTTCGGCGGATTCAATTCTAATTTCTTGTTCTACGGGAATCATATTATGTAAGGCTCCTAGAAAAAATTGCAAATTATTACCCATATCATACCGGAAGTTTCCGGTCACTGCCTCAGTAAATTTTCGGATATGCGAATTGGGTTTGATACTCTAATGTTTGATAACAGTTGGGGGTGATTAGGTGTAAACTTGAAATGTTTAGCAATGCTTTTCTTAAGTCACCCTTAGAACAGAATGAATGATTTAATTATTGATGTAATTTCACCGCAGACGGATTATGGAGATGTCAATGTAATCGGCGACTTTATAACAATTGGAACCGATAGACGTGCTAAAACTCCTGAAAAGTTTGTTGAGCAAGAATATTTGCAAGACGACATTCGGCAATTTCTCCCAGATGCTTCAACGGGTTCGTTTGCTGTTTGGGATGTTCCAGATGGTGAATATCTTGTCAGTGGTCAACTGTTCACGAAAGAGCGCTCGGAGAGTGGCGACAGTTTTGGGTATTGGGCTGACGGAGAATATTTTGAGATGTACACAGCCGACGATTTAATCGAGCTTCCTGGTATTGGGAAAATGCTTGATGTTGAAGCTGTTATTCCGGTCATTAACGGGAAACTTGCCCTCGGCGTTTGGGATACTGAAGATAATTCTCAAACTTCCATGTGGAAGATTGATGGCATTACCCCAGTTGAATTAAATAGTTTGTTAACACCCCCAGAACAAGACTTAGAAATCGAGCAGGGAGTGAATGATCAGATTCTCCTTTCTGGTTTCTTACCGAATGATGGTCAGATTAGAATGTTGGTTGAGTTCAACAACCCTAATCAACTTATTAGCTTTCAAGAATTACAAGGAGCTTGGCAACATCAACAGTCAGGCGAGACGCTTAACGTCTTAATTGATTATATCTCTCCTGAACAGTCTCAAGGATACGACTGGTAATAACAAAAAACCTCGGCTTTCACCGAGGACATCATCATGTTTGAACTTCAATATCTTTATAAATAATCCCCGTCTTTCCGGGGTGTCAAGCTGTTTTCTGTGAGGGCGCTACCAACTCCATGTTTACTGTGTTAACTTCTCTCTCGGAACAGTAATAACCTTTGATGACACCTGAGAAGCTAGGGGTTAACCGTTCACCCAGATTCGATTAACAAGCACCTACAAAAGTAGCCGGGTTGCTGCATAAAACTATAATAATTCAGTTAGTTAAAATAATCAAGAAAATAACTCCCCTAGAACGGTCTAAGGAAGTTATCCCAATGAATACAAACTGTTCTTACTTTACATTAAATTTGGGTCATAACTCAGGTAATCTTCAACTTCTTGAAAGGTAACAAATCCTTTGCCATCGCAGTAGTAGCAAACAATAGTACCGTTGTCATTGTTGTCATCAATCTCGTGTCCATCGCCGTTGCAATGAGGGCATTCATATTTTTCAATCGGTGATTCTTCATTCATAGAACAATACCTCTTTTAACAATAAACTCATCTAACCTTTTGCCAATTTTTTGATAACATATTTCGGGCGACTCTGGCAACTTGACAGACATATTAGTTGCATCCTCAAAATTGATAACAACATTGTTAGGATTACGGTCTATCATCCCTTTCAGAAAATCTGATAATTCGCTGTAAGGCTTGAAGTGTATTCGATAGCCGTTATTTCTGATTCCTAGTAATCCCTTCCCTTTTCTAATGCTCCATTCATAGTAAACAGCCCCAATCAAAAGGTAATTTTCTTGAATATAAATGACGTATTTGTTCATGACTTTAATTGATTTAAAAGTATTTTAGTGGGGGGAATAATCCCCCGTTAGCGAACTTGAAAAATTAGGCTTCTATTTCTTCAACCATTTTAAAATATCCGTGTATGGCGTGTGTGATTTAATCATTCTCTTAATTGCATCAACCTGGGAAT
>NZ_JAYGHR010000038.1:0-13876 GCF_034932365.1 Limnoraphis robusta BA-68 BA1
TAGGAGCCATTGATGTTAAACTTGAAGTACCTACATTATACCCACATCTATGAAAAATAACAATAGGGAAACCTGGTTAAAAGTAAGACTTTCAGAAGATGAACGCACCAAGTTACAAAGTTACGCTGACTCAAAAGGTTGGTCTATGTCACAGGTTGTCCGCGAATACATTCGCAAGCTACCAAAAAGTGACACAAAGTGACGCTAATCATGCACTAGATTAATTCTCCATATGACGTTTGCGGTTTTGCTCACGGTTAAAGGCTAACTGCTCAGAAGTCAAAAACTTTGATTCAATAGGTGGACGCATATCCCATTGAACCTCTGCAAAAAACAGTAACGTTCCCGCTACGATCATTCCGGTTGCTAAGAATTGCAAGCCGCTCACATAGGATAATAAAGGAATTGCTAAAAAATGCAGCAATCCTGCTAGTGTAAATGATCGCGATTGTAAACCGATACCCGTCGCGAGATAACCTAAAGCACAGACAACCAGCCAGAGAGGACACAAATGGCTTAAAATCTGTGACCATCCCCCGAAAATTGCCAAGTTCGTTAGTCCGACACCAATGAACATCAACAACGCCCAACAGTAAACCAACCAAGTCATGTGTTCGATGCGAACCCAACAGTAGGTTAATACAATCATTCCCAGGGTAGCAAGAAGTGTGAGTCCTGACCACCAATAAGCTTGATCAATCCAACTAATCGGAAAAAATTGAGCGGTGATGAAGATCATCAGCGAAATCCAGCCCCAGAGTAAAAAAACTTGATCAATTCGGGTGTATAAGCCTGAAAAAAGTGTATAGTTGCCAATTTTCCAATTAACGGTTAATAAACCCTTGATATCTTGAACATCTAGATGTTGTTGTTTGACGCGAACAATCGGCTCTGTTGAGTGGAAAATGGTCATGCTGGATGGCAATAATACTACATCTTGTGTAGGTATCCTAACAAAAAATTGAACGGTTTGTAAAATAAATCTAAATTCTCAAATTCAAATCAACAGGACTTAGTTTGTTTTAACAGATGTTCATAAAGCCTCTGAAGCCTGATTTTCACCTCGGGAGGTTTAGCCGTAAAGCGAATATAAAAATTACCGATATTTGCGGGTTCCTCTAAAACTTTGGCGTAGATATCTTCGCTCGTCATGGTAGAATCGGCCCAAATCAGATTAAGTTTAATATTAGTTAGAGAAACAGGAACACAATCTTGTTCACCTTGGCGAGAGTGAATTTTTGCTCCTTTCGCAGAAAGTTCAATAATAGAACCTTGAAACACATTTTCGCCGATGTGTTTTCCTTCGAGAATTGTATAGTGTAGTGAAATCGGTTGCACTAACGGAAGAAAGATTTCTTCTTCTTGGTGTAAAAACAAATTGTATTGTCCAGAAATTCCGCCAACTTCATAGATAGTAATGGGTTGTTTTACACCTTTGGGTTGAACTTGGTTTTCTCCAACGACTTGAATAATCGAATTAATCTCATTAAATGTCGATTCTGAAATCAATATTTGCCCTCCTGTACTATAAGATTCAATCCGATAAGTTAGATTAACTTGATTTCCCACAACACCATATTTTGTGCGTTTTTCTGAGCCAATATTTCCCACAACAACTTCACCTGTATTAATCCCAATTCCCATTTCTAAAGGCGGTAAACCCCACTGGTTGAGCTGTTGGTTCACGGACTCCATTTCCAACTGCATAGCGATCGCACAGGCTACAGCTCGTTCTGGGTCATTTTCTCTCAATCTTGGCGCACCAAATAAGACTAAAATTCCATCGCCCATAAACTCATCAATTGTGCCTTGATAAGCCGTAATTACATCAGCCATTTTGGAGAGATAAAAGTTGAGAACTTTGACAACTTCTTCGGGGTTTAATCGTTCAGAAATTGCGGTAAATCCTCGAACATCAGAAGTCAACATTGTAATTTTTCGCCGTTCTCCACCCAGTTTTAAACCTTCCGCACTTTCTAACAAATTAGTGACGACTTCATCGGTGACATATCGCCCAAAGGTTTTGCGAATATGGGCTTTTTCAGTTCGCAGTTGTTTGATGCGAATATGCGTTTTAATTCGAGCAAGAAGTTCATCTTTATTTAAAGGTTTTGACAAGTAGTCATTCGCCCCAACTTCTAAACCTGCAACTAAATCTGAGATTTGATTTTTGGCTGTTAACATCATAATGGGGAGTTGATGAGGTGGCCAAGTTTCCCGAATTCTGCGTGTGACTTCATAACCCGTCATCCGAGGCATCATTACATCTAATAAAATCAAATCAGGTAGATAGCCCGCTTCTAAAATTTCTATGGCTTCTAAACCATTACTGGCTTGAGTAACCGTATAATTTTGTAAACACAAATAGTTTACTAAAACCTGTAAGTTAATCGGATCATCATCAACAATTAAAATTTTAAACTGATTATTATCGAGATTAGATGTTAAATTTTTGCTTGAATTTGATGGGATTTGCGGTGACTGATTCTGCTTTTGACTTTGCACAAAACTTTCTAAAGTCACCACAGCAGAACGATGAACTAAAACCGATGAATGATCGAGAGTTACGGCTGTTTCTCCTTCAGCAATAGGTAAGGTAAACGTAAAGTTTGAGCCGACATTAACGGTTGATTCTACCCAAATTTTACCGCCATGCAATTCAACTAATTGTTTGGTGACAGCTAATCCTAAACCTGTACCGCCATATTGACGTGCTGTAGAACCGTCTGCTTGTTCAAAGGATTCAAAAATGCGATCTATTTTATCTTTAGCAATTCCAATTCCGGTATCGGAAACTGTAACTGCAATTTCAGTAGAGAATCTTTTTTTAGGATAATTTTTTGCTGTTCCATTCCTGTCTTTATCCCAATTGATGACTTGAGCCGAGACTTTAACATAACCACTATCTGTGAATTTAATAGCATTCCCAATCAGATTATGAAAAATTTGTTGTAAGCGGTTTTCATCGGCTTTAACGGGGGGTAAATCCCGAGAAATTGTATTGATTAACTCCAACTTTTTAGTTCGAGTTAAAGACTGGCTTAAGGTTAAAACAATTTCGGTTATTTCTCTCAATCCGGTGGGTTTAAGTTGGAGTTGAATCGTATTATGTCGCAGTTTAGAAAAATCGAGAATATCATTAACTAATGTTGACAGTCGATGTCCGCTATGAGCGATCATGATTAGATTTTTTCGCTGCTGTTCTGATAGGGTTCCTGTCGCACCTTCTAACATAGATTCAGCAATACCAATCATCCCATTTAAAGGGGTTCGCAGTTCGTGAGAAGTATTCGCGAGGAATTCATCTTTGAGTTTATCTAAACGTTCGAGTTCTTCATTTTTAAGCTTTAATTGGGCGGTAAAATTTTGACGTTCTGTTTCGGCTTGTTTGCGTTGAGTAATATCTTCAAAAACAACGATAGCATAAATAATATTACCGTGACAATCATAAATCGGTTTAGCCAAGACTTCGCAAGGAATTACGCGATCAGGATGCCGAATTTCAATATTTTCTGTTTTGAGGCTTTTTCCTTTTAAAGCCCGAATTAAGGGTAATGCTTTGGGTGGATACAGTTGATCTGTTCCGGCTAAATAAAGTTGATAAGCTTGGGCAAATTTATCGAGAGAAGTGTCGGGAATAATCTCTTTTCTAAATAAAGCTTTAGCCGTTTGATTAATAAAGGTTAATTTATCTTGAACTCCATCATAAACTAGCACTCCAACAGGTAAACTATCTAGAAATTGATAAAGGCGAGCCTCGCTTTGAATTAATCGATTATTCAACTGTTGCATAGCGGCATTTTTAGCTTCTAAAACGGTGAAAGATTCTTGAAGCTGTTCCGCCATACAATTAAAAGATTCAGCCAGTTCTCTGACTTCATCACAACGAGAAGAAGCCACTTTATAATTCCATTTTCCTTGGCTAATAGCTTTTGCAGCCTGATTCAATCTTAAAATGGGTTTAGTCACCCATTGAGCGGTCAAAATTCCGATTCCAATCGCGCCTGCGAATGCAATGATACAGAGTAAAATTGTCGTGCGGGTATTGGCATGAATTTGACTCATAAAGTCCGCTTCAGGAACCACTACAACAATCAGCCAATCTAATCCCAATTGATCTAGATAAGGAACAACTTGTACAAATTGCCGTTCACCATTGAGCTGAAAATCAAGCTGTTCTGGTTGTTGAATTCGACTCAAATGTTCGTAACGTTTTAGGAGATGTTGGGTTATTTCTACTGTTAATTTATTTCGGCTTTTTATAGCCGCTAAACGTTGAGCTTGCTTGTCATTTTTACGCATCGTAAACGGTTCTTCTCCCGTAGAAGTGGCAACGAGTAAACCCGAACGCTCGACGATGAAAACTTGACTATTTTGACTAATATTAATATTTTCTAGATAATCACTAATCAAACTGAGAATAATATCAACCCCCATCACCCCACGAAAATTGCCCTGACTGTCATAAAATAAATTAGAGGCTGTGATCCCTAATTCTCCCCCTGTGAACGTGTAGATTTTGCTCCAATTGGCTCGCTCAGTCAGTAAAGTATTGAGATACCAAGGTCGTTGTCTGGGGTCATATTCATCAACTTCTAGAAATTCACTGCGGTTTCCTTGTTCATCTAAACGATAGGAATAGCGTTCCGGTGGAAATTCAACCCGTTTGGCGACAGAGGAACCATCTGATCCTCTTTTTACATAGACAAATTCCCCTGACTCACTGCCAAAATAGATCGCATAAACAGAGTTAAAAAGTTGAAGTTGTTCCCAAAGAAGATATTCAGAAAACTGTTTGTTTTCCAACGAGAGAAGCCCTAATCTTGCAGAGCGGTTATTAATTTGAGTAATCAGAGATGGTTTTTCTAAATAATCTTTGAGATGAAGCTGAACCCGTTTGCTGACTTCATTACGAAGTTGAGAGGCTACATCATTAACCGCTCGTTGTCCATTTCGCCAAGAGAGATAACCCGTTAATCCCACTGTGGCAAGCAGTTGTATTATAAAAGGAACAATTAAAACTGTTCGCAAGGGAACCCGGCGAGTCAAAGGAGAAACTAGACGGTGAAAAGATTGTATCAACATTAACAAAAATACCCCAGTCTAGTATGGTGTCAACTTTCAGTCTACGTTATCGTAAAATACAGATATCCTGAAAACAGGAATCATCGGCAGTGGGTTGTTGATAAACCCCTCTGTATGATTTGGGGAAGTTGCGTTAGAATCCAACAAACTCATTATAAAATTCTCAGCCTCTTAAAGCTAGCTCAAAACTTTTATGCAATTTATCACCGATCCTGCCATCGCCATCAAAATCCGTCAAATGAAACAACGGGTTCGTTGGCAAGAATCTTCTATAATTGCTCGTAACATCGATCAAACTCGTTTAGTGATTGATGATCAACAAATAGACAACCCAGAATTCTCATTTTTAGTGATTGGAGATAGCGGTACCGGACGCCATCGCGGACATCATCCCCAACGAGAGATTGCTAAATTATTACTCAAGCAGAGTGATTATCACCCTCGCTTCATTTTGCATACAGGCGATGTCGTCTATCTCACGGGTTCTGCGGGATATTATCCTCATAACTTTATCAAACCCTACCGGGAGTTTATTGTCGGTGGCGACAACTATAAACAAATCCCCTACGACCAGATGCTGTTTAACCTGCCTTTTCTTCCCATACCCGGAAATCACGATTACTACAATCTACCGCTTTTTTATGGTGCAATGGCAGAGCTTACTTGGCCAATTCGTCACCTGTTTGGGTCGAGAGTCGCCTTTGATGTAAGCTGGCGGGGTTCACGGAGCGGAGATGCCTATGCACGAGCCTTTTTAGACTATCTGCAAGGCTTTAATAACCCCAATGACTTAGAACGTCACCTTGACCAATATTACACCGCAGAAACCTCGACAGGTCGTTGTCTACGCTATCAACCCACCCAGTTTACCCGTTTACCCAATCGTTACTATACGTTTCGCTACGGGGGAATCGATTTTTTTGCCCTCGATTCTAACACATTCAATAGTCCGATACCTATTGCCAATAGTCAAGAAGGAGTTGAACAACGACGGCAATTAGTTCAACGCCAGCGTGACCTAGAACAGCAAAAACAGCAATTAATGAGCGAGTCAGAAACACTCAATCCAGACCACCCCGAACAAGCTGAACAATTAGATGACATCCAAGCCAAAATCGAGCAAATAGATGAAACGCAATTCGACATCGAGAAACAGCTAAAAGCCGGGCCTAACTCTGATATTGACATCGAACAATTGCGTTGGTTACAAGAGCGATTAATTGCATCTTGGCAGACCCCTGAAGTACGCGGACGGGTGTTATTTTTTCATCATCCTCCCTACGTTACCGAAGCGACAAAATGGGATCAAGCTCAAACTTTAGCGATTCGTTATAATCTCCGTCAAGTTCTCAATGCCGTTTCTCAAACAGTCGGTCAACAAGCCGAAGGACGACCCATTGTTGATTTAGTTCTCAATGGTCATGCTCACTGTTTAGAATATTTATATACAGGAGATACAGGCTACGCAGATTCTCATATCAATTGGATTGTTTGTGGAGGGAGTGGATATAGTTTGCGGCGTCAAAAACCCGAAGGGCCTGAACTTTATGATCAAATTGAGAATGAACAAAACAGCCGTTTAGTCGCGAAGTCCAAGTTATTTATTGGTCGTAATGGTGAAGGAAAACATAAACGACGACCTTATTCGGGTTTAAGAATTGATGTTCGTTCCGGTCAACCGCCTCAGTTTTTTGTACAACCTTTAGTCGCAGAACGTTTTCAGTCAGAATGGTATTATCCACCCGTAGAGGGGTTTACCCTTTAATGAACCTGATGATTCGAGTTTTTCACATTCCACAATACAGCTCGATTATTTGAAGATCGTTTAAATCGGCTTTTCTATGATATCATAATTGAATCAAAAGCTCAACTCCAAATCCCTAAACAATAGTGCTAGAGTGTAAGACTGCAAGATCATGTTTGCAACAGGTTTTAGGATTCAGATTTATCTATAGTTTGGATTGAAAAACGTAATGGATAGGGTGTTGCAGAACATTAAGTAATCCTGTTTAATAATGTATTAATGTATTCATCTAAAGATATTACACAACCCGTTACCCAATAAAAAACTCCCGTGTTAGAAGCATTCGTATTCGCCACAGTCTTATGTGGCTTTTTCGGTATAATCCTTAAAAAGAACTTGGTGATGAAAATCATCTCTATGGATGTGATGAGTACAGGGGTAATCGCCTATTACGTGCTGATTGCCGCCAGAAATGGCTTATTCACCCCGATTATTTCAGACACAGCCAATGGTGCTTACGCCGATCCGGTTCCCCAGGCAGTCATCTTGACCGGGATTGTGATTGGCTTCTCGATTCAGTCCTTAATGCTGGTCGGTGTGATGAAGCTGGCACGGGATAATCCGACATTAGAAACCCACGAAATCGAGAAGAACAACACCCCATGAATACCATTACAATCACCTGGATTGCATTCCCGTTTTTTTTCGGGTTTCTTCTTTATCTACTCCCCAAACTTGATCGATACCTCGCCCTGGGCGTTACCTTTGTTTCGGCGGCATTTGCAGTCTTACTGTTTGTTACAGGTGAACCTGTGACACTGGAGTTAGTCGATAGTTTTGGCGTCACCCTAGTCGCAGACCAACTGAGTGGCTACTTTATATTAGCCAATGCACAGATCACGGCCGCCGTCATTCTGTACTGTTGGGGTCGGGGTAAAACGGCTTTTTTTTATACACAGGCGATCATTTTACATGGCAGCGTGAACGCCGCATTTGCCTGCGCCGATTTTATCAGTTTATATGTGGCATTAGAGGTGATCAGTATTGCCGCCTTTCTGTTAATCACCTATCCCCGTAGCGATCGCTCCATTTGGGTTGGCTTACGGTATCTGTTTATCAGCAACACCGCCATGCTGTTTTACTTGGTGGGTGCAGTGTTAGTCTATCAAGCCAATCATTCCTTTGCATTTGCCGGATTAGGAAACGCCCCTCGAGAAGGCGTCGCCCTGATCATCCTGGGACTGTTAAGCAAAGGAGGAATCTTTGTCTCCGGGTTGTGGCTACCGTTGACCCACTCCGAAGCAGAAACCCCAGTATCAGCCTTGCTGTCGGGGGTGGTTGTCAAAACCGGAGTCTTTCCCCTGATGCGTTGTGCGTTGATTGTAGAAGATGTTGCTCCAGTCTTGAGAATTTTTGCTGTCGGGGCTGCATTTCTGGGTGTAGTCTACGCCATCTTTGAAGAAGATACAAAACGCATACTCGCCTTAAGTACAGTTTCGCAGTTAGGCTTTGTCCTAGCCAATCCGGCTGTAGGCGGCTATTATGCCCTCACTCACGGCTTGGCTAAATCAGCCCTGTTTTTGATTGCAGGAACTTTACCCAGCCGCAACCTCAAAGAACTACAAAATAAGCCCATCAATACCCCGATCTGGATTGCTTTAGTGATCTTATCCCTTTCAATCTCTGGCTTTCCTTTATTATCCGGCTTTACGGCAAAAACCTTAGCCCTGAAAACTCTAGTCCCCGCTCAAGCGATCGCGATGAATCTTGCTGCGGTAGGAACAGTTATCGTGTTTGCTAAATTCATCTTTCTGCCCCATAAAAACCAAGAGAATATCCAACCCAGTTTGTGGCCTGCGCTCCTCGTGTTGATGGCTGGGCTGATTGCGGCAGATGCAGTCTCTCTAGAGGTTTATACCTTCGCAAATATAGCGAAAGCCCTGACAACCATTAGCGTCGGATGGTTAGCCTATTTCCTGATTTTTCAACAAACAACCCTCAAACTGCCCCGTGTGCTTGAGGAATTTGAGCATCTGATCGGGGTGATGAGTCTAATGTTAATTGCACTCTTCTGGATGGTGTTGGCATGATTGGGTATCTGAATCTAGTATTGCGACTGATTATTTGGTTTCTGCTCACCGCTAATTTGAGTGTGACAAATATCATCATCGGCATCAGCATCGCCCTTCTATTACCAGGCGGACGGCCCAAAGCTCCAGGAGCCTTACAAGATTGGTTGCGGACGCTCGGTGAAGTCCTCGTGGCAATTCCCCAGGCTTATCTAGAAGCCTTTGAAATGATCATCCGTCCCCATCGTCACGAAGATATAACGATGGAACAAGTCAAACCCGGACGAACACCCGGACTGATTTTCCTTGATATCTTTCTCATCACTTTTACACCCAAAACCATTGTTTTGAAATACCACGAACGGGGCTGCTATGAAGTCCATTGGGTGCGACGGAAAAAGAAGCGTTGACACTTGCGATCGCAAGATTAAAATCACCCATTATCTGTTTTCTGCTCCCTGTTAAGAAGTTCTTTTTAATAACCCCTCATAGCCTACTTAAATGCTGAACAGCTTACTAATTGCAATGATTATTGCACTGCTCATCCCTATCTACGAAGCTTGGCAAGATGATGATACTTGGCAAAAAATGTTGGCTTTTTCCAGTGTCGCTTCCAAGACTTCTATCATACTCTTGGTTGTATCCGTCTTACGGGATGATTGGATGCTCGGTGTTGTCGGGGTGATTATCCTCAGCGTGGGTAATGCCGGATTAATGTTGTTAGCGCATATTCTCAAGCGGTTGGGTCAATTATGATTAATATACTTAGTTATATCTGTATCACGATCGGCATTTTCTTCTGGTTTTGGGGAACCTTTCCTCTGGTTGGCAATCGCTCCGTACTATTCAAGCTACACACGCTTTCCGTTGCAGATACACTCGGCTCGATGTTGATCGTAGTCGGGTTGTTCCTCAAAATCCCCAGTGAATGGCCGTTGCTCATCCTCGCCATTCTCTCCTTGGCAATTTGGAATACCGTGCTGGGCTATGTGTTGGCTTACTGTTCTAGCAATCGGGGGGCTTACGATGAATGACATTTATCTTTATCTGATAACCGCTCTGTTGCCGTTGTCCGCCTTCATGTTGGTGATTCAGGTTAATCCCTATCATGCTCTAGTTATTCAAGGAATCGTGGGAGCAGTTGCGGCATTAGTCTATGCTGTTTTAGGAGCAGCCGATGTTGCTTTAACTCAAGCTTTAATGGGTACTTTGCTGGCAATTACCCTTTATGCGATCGCAGTGCGTTCATCGTTGGTTCTGCGTCTTGGCATCCTCGAAGACGGGTTAGTTAAGACAGATAGCCCTGCCGATTTTCAGCAACTGATGGATGATTTCCGAACAATTGTTCGCAAACATTATATGCGTCTTGAGCTAGTTCCGTACACCAATCGGCAAGCTTTGGATCGAGCTTTGATGGAAAAAGAAATTCACGCGACCTGTACCCAAAAATTAGAAGTAGAACAGGACGAAAAGCAACTCTATAAGACTGAGATTCGGGTTCGACGCATTTATGAGATCATGCAAACCGAACTTTCATCACCCGCAACTCTCTTGACCTATATCAATACACCAGACTCAGAGGAGAAACATTAATGAAATGGGTTTACATTGCCGCAGGAATAGCACTTTACATCAAATTCCTGATTCTGTCCAATCCCGAGTCGGACTTTCCCGTGTCAATCGTCGAAACCCTTGTCGAAGAGAGTGGGGTTCCGAATGCAGTTACCGCTATTATTCTGAGGAATCGACTATACGACACTATCTTTGAAGTCGTAGTCTTTACGATCGCGGTTATGGGCGCTAGTTATCTGCTGGCGAATGAAAAGCCGTTTTGCGCGATCTATCAGTTTACAGATGAACCCTCAATTATTCTGGCGCGTTTGGGTGCAACGATTGCCGCTATAGTGGGGATTGAATTGGCGATTCGGGGCCATCTGAGTCCCGGCGGGGGTTTTGCGGCAGGAGTAGCAGGGGGAACGGCGATCGGTTTGGTGGCGATTACCTCATCAACGGAGTGGATGCAGGCGATCTATAAGCGCTGGAATGCTGCTATCTGGGAGAAGATTTCGGTTCTAATTTTCATTGTCTTGTCTGTTGTCACGCTAGCTGGACTCGAGTTACCGCACGGAGAGTTGGGGGCGTTGGTGAGTGGCGGAGTAATTCCTCTGCTTAATATTCTAGTTGCTATCAAAGTTGCGTTGGGATCGTGGGCGGTTGTTTTAGTATTTATTCATTACCGAGGATTGTTGTAAAGATTGATATAGCAGTAAGCCTAGTTTAACCACCAAGACACAAAGAACACAAAGAAGTTATAAACTCGCTCTCTGCTCATTGCTGTAGTTCTCAACATTTTCAAAAACTGGAGTTAGCACTTCCAGTTTTTTCTAGAACCTCACTAACTTGATAAACCGGGTTTCTCAACGAACAATATTGGCAAGCTGATTGCCGTTGCAAGAAATCCGCTTTCTGACCCTATTATTTGTCGATCGCAATATTGGGAATGAGGCTCCATTCATTCCAGGAACCATCATAATTCCGTACATTCGGATAACCCAGTAAATACTTCAAAACGAACCAAATACATCCTGATCGCCCACCAATCGCACAATAAGGAATAATATTTTTGTTAGCAGTAATACCGTGACTCTCATAAACGGCTTGTAATTCATCAATCGATTTAAAGGTACCATCTTCTTTAAAGACGAGTAAATGTTCAAGATGCACCGCTCCGGGAATATGTCCGGCTCGTTCTGTTCCTTCTGGGGGCTTGTTCAAAAACCATTCACCCCGATATTCTTGAACTGTACGAACATCTAATAAAACACCATTTTTTTGACCGATAAATCCTTTAACATCTTCCTGAAATGCTCGTAAACTGTTATCCAATTTTTGTATTTTATATTGAGTAGGAGCAAAACTGGATAATGCTGTTACGATGGGATAACCTTCTGCTTTCCACTTTTGATAACCTCCATTTAACACCCGCACGTTCTCATGTCCTAATACATTTAATAACCAGAAAATCCACGCTCCAACGCCGGGATAACTCCCGTAAGCAACTACAGTGGTTTCTGGAGTAATGCCCGAATTTGAAAGTAATTTTTCCCAAGCGGTTAGCTCAAAATTAACTCGCAAATCGGGTTGTAATAAATCTGTGAAAATATTCCAAAAAACCGCACCGGGAAGATGAGCGTCTTTGTAAACTTCTGAATTTTGATCAACTTCAACGATACGAACATTAGGGTTATTGAGATTTTCTGCAAGCCATTGTGTATTCACCAGAACTTCAGGATGAGCATATTCAGACATTGTTTTCTCCTATCATCGCACTAACGCTAAGATAAAATTGATCTCATCCCAATGCCTAGTCCCCAATCGGGTACACTTTATTAATCATGGTAAATGTGTTACAATCTTTATTTAAAAGTATTGCTCTAGCCAAAAATGAGCAGGAGTTGAGATTAGAACTCTCTGCAACCATGAGTCAATATTTTTCGGCAACACGAGGCGGAATTTTTTTCTTTGATCAAATTCATCAAGTCGATAGCAAACTTCAAAAAGTATTCCAAATTGCCTTATCTCCTGAACACAATCCTGTTGTACGCTATTTAATTGAACGTCATACTCCTATTCACGAAGCTTTAGTGGTATCCCCTAAAACGTGGAGATTAATTTGTCCACGCGCTGATCATTGGCACGTTATGGTTGGCCCTATTGTTAATAACGGACAATTAATTGGTGCAGTCGGTTTTACTCGTGAACAAGGAATGCCTGAATTTGAGCAGCAAAATTTACTCGATTTAAGCGCTCTTTGTTTACATTTATCGACTTGGGTTGCAACAGTGCGATCGCCCTCTCAACTTCCCCAAATTAATTGTCTAACATCTCGTGAAATGCAAATTGCTGAGTTAGTTGCTCAAGGAAAAACCAATGCAGAAATTGGGGCTGAACTGTGGATCACTGAAAATTCTGTGAAACAAGCTTTAAAGCGAATATTTCGGAAGCTTTCAGTTTCATCTCGTACAGAAATGGTTACACGTGTTTTTGTTTTGAAAAATTGATCAATGCTCACTGATAACTGTTTAGAGAAGCTTGAGCTAACAACTCATCAACTGCGGCTTTTAAAAAATATTCTCCCAACCAATTCTGGGTTTTCAAAATATCTCGATTAAACTCTAAATAAACAGCACCAACAATGGCTTCTAAGTTCTGAGCTAGGATTTTCTGTTGTTTATGTTCGGGTTGATGATCATAACCTGTTCCCAAGCGACAAAAAGCTCTAAAATTCAATTTTTCGGCGAACCTTGATAACGTCTCAGTGGTGATCAGATCACTTTTAATGACGGTTAATGTGGCGAGTCCTAACTCTAAACAGCGATCGCAAAGATAGTTACTCACCAATGTACTCAAGACAATAGAACCTACATGAACTAAGCCAATATGTTCAAGGGTTCGTAATTTTTTTTGAGCGGGAGTCAGAAGTGGATCTTCGGCAATATAATCAGGATCAGTGAGCGCAATCTCCAGAAGTTCCGGGCGACAGAAGAAATGGAGACTAACCCAATCTTCTACTGCTTCGAGGTTTATCAGCATAGATTCATCGAACTGATTGTGCAACTTCCCAGACTACAAAGAACAACAGACGGTTTACGGACGCGAAACTGTAATAAAATCGATTAAGCTTGCGATCGCAATGCCTCTAATTGTAAATTGACTGGACAATACTGGACAATGCCATACTCTGCGATAATTAGGTATGGCTAAATTTGTTAAACCCAATGAAGCAGCTAACACTCTGGGAGTTTGCCTCCGAACACTCAGACGATGGGAAGCAGACGGTAAAATCAACACGATCAAAACGCCGTCAGGACAAAGGCGATACGACATCGAAAAGTTCATCAAAGAGGAATCAGAAAACGGAGGAAGACGCGCCACTGTTATCTATGCTCGCGTCTCTACCCGACCTCAAAAATCCGAC
>NZ_JAYGHR010000039.1:0-12393 GCF_034932365.1 Limnoraphis robusta BA-68 BA1
TGGGGAGACTCACCCCTCTGGAGTAGGTTAGGAAACTAGCTTGCTGTAAGGGTTGTCAATGAATCAGTAATCCAAAGCCGTGAGGCTTGGAGAATCCCCTTTCTTTAGAAATGGGGAGTATGTCAACCGCCTGGTTTCATTTTACAGGCCCTTATCATTCTTCTGCCAGCCGCGAACCGATCCCTTTTCCCTATGAAAAGTTGACGGGGAAACCGTTAATTTACGCTTCGATGGGGACTTTACAAAACCGTCTGAGTCGAACATTTCAAGAGATTGCTTCAGCTTGTGAAGGGCTAGAAGCTCAGTTGGTCATTTCTTTGGGTGGCGCTTTAGAACCCGAATCTTTACCTGCCTTACCGGGAAATCCTCTGGTTGTTAAATACGCGCCCCAGTTAGACATCTTGCAAAAAGCGACTCTGATGATTACTCATGCCGGAATGAATACAACAATGGAATGTTTAAACAATGGAGTGCCAATGGTGGCAATTCCAGTTACCAACGATCAACCTGGAGTATCGTCGCGGATTGCTTGGACGGGAGCGGGGGAGGTCGTTCCGTTGAAAAAGTTAAACGCTTCTAAACTGCGGGTGGCGGTTGAGAAGCTGTTAACGGAAGATTCCTACAAACAGAACGCTTTGAGACTTCAAGAGGCAATTAAACGGGCGGGAGGCGTTCAACGGGCGGCCGATATTATTGAACGGGCGGTTTCTACGGGTAAGCCCGTTTTGGCTTAAAGAAATCAATCCGGTAAAGAGGAAATATGCACTTTACAAATAATACTTTCACTGCGGTTTGAATAACTCCCTTGACCTGCAAGAACTTATTTTGAGACTCTACCAGTTGATTTTCTGTCCTCCAACGCCGGAGAAGGAAACTGATTCAGTGCCACAGTAGCCAGTAAATAGATTTTATTGGCTTTTTCCATGATCGTTTCACAACTACCCAAGTCCGAACAAGTTCGCCAAGCTTTAGCAGAAATTACCGCCTTTGAACAGTCGAAAGTTCCCGGTGTTTGGCGGGGACTCGATAAAAAACAACTGATTGCACAATTGCGATCGCGTGTTAATAATCCTCTCACATTAAACCAAGGAAGTCAACCCTTTTGTGGGCCTGCGGTGATTATTTTTGAACTGATTCGTCGTGATCCTTTGTATTATGTAAAAATTTGTCGTAATTTGTTTCAAATTGGCGGCTTTCATACTCGCAGTGAACGTTGGATTTCCGCTTCTGAAAAGTTGCGAAATGCGGAGGGAAATTATCAAATGCCACAAGTCGATTGGATGATATTATCGACATTAAGAGAGTCAGAAAATTTGCTCGTTCCGGTTCAACCGAATTCGCCGGATATTATTCGCAATCTTGGGGGAATGACGAAACCTTGGGAAATTTGCGAATGGGTGAAAGAAATTTTAGGCTATCAAAAACATCAGTATAAAAACACTTACTTATTTGGAGATTTAAAAGCGATGCTTGAAGTTTCCGAGGTGTTAAATTCGGGTGGCGTTGCTTTGGCTTTAATTAACGACGGAGGATTATTAAGAAATCAACCCCCACGCATTCCTTATCCGAGTCATTGGGTGTCAATTTTCAGCGATATTTCAATTCTATCTACAAAGTCTGTTAAATTTGAGGTTTATACTTGGGCGAAAAGAATGCAAGTTCAGGTGGATGAGGTCGCCTTTAAAACGCATTTTTGGGGAGTGGTGATGGGACAGGATAAATAGATTTAAAAGCTACAAACTGCTTAAGGATGTTAGGCTGGCGCTGTGAATAAGTATATTTTCTTGTCGCTCAAACAGAGTAACTCAAATTGGTGACACCTAAAACAGCTACTTTTCAATCGTTTGGCAAACTCGCTAAAGTGGGAAGCAAGAACAAGATATTGCAACTGCTCAATTAATCTTGGCAGACAAAGATATCTGGCTTTAGTTCATACCACACAAAGTTTTAAGGATTTTATGCTAGTTTCAACGTTTGAACTGTTGTTAACACCCATTACTCCAGTCGAGGGTAATATCCCTGGATCTGCTCGTACAGTTATACAAGGTTATTTTCTGACGATCGCTAATCCCAATAATACCCCTTTACGCCTGAGACTACGCTTTTCTGCGACAACACCTAACCTAAATTTAGATCAGACAATTACCATTCGAGATATTGTTGGAGTTAATGAATTTGGTGACTTAGTACCAACTGCTGATCCGAGAAAATTTAACTATGATCTGTCAGTTCCGGCTCACGATACCGCTTTGGTTATTTTACAACCGGACATCACTAAACTCTCTCCCGGTAAGGATCAATTAGAAGTTCGCGGCTATGTAGAAATCTTTTTACGAGGAAACTTCGGCAAGTTTAATGTATTGCTCACTCCCGAACATCGTGGTACCTTTGTTAACAAAGGTGTGATGAATTTGTCTGAGTTTGATCAACTGGTTTATAGCCTTCCAACTGCAACCGGAAGTAGTTTATTTCAGCTAACTTCACCCAAAGTTTTCAAAGAAGTTAAGCCGGAAATCAAAGAAATTCCTGATATCAAAGTTCGGGAGATTCCTGATATCAGCAAACCCGATCCAGACAATATTACACTTCCCAATCTCGAACTTCAACAATCTCTAGGTTTAATGGCTCAAACCATTGACAATATTCAACAACGTCTCGAACAAAATGGAGAGGCTTTCATCTCTCCTGATGAACGTCCGGCTGTTGGTGAACAAGCGTTAAACGAAGTATAAAAAAGAGGCGAGTATGCTTATCGTATTAGCTAGTTGTTACGATGAAGCTGCTCGCTTCTGGGTGGAAAATTGGACGGATGGAGATGTGACGTTACTCACCCCTGATGATTTATCAAAAATTGGGTGGCGTCACTATCTCGGAAGCCTTCAAGACTCAACGGCTGTCATCAACGATCAAGTGATTTCTGTCGAACAAATTACTGGAGTTTTAACTCGTTTACCTTGTGTATTTGAACAAGAACTCTTGAGTATTGTCGAGAATGATCGCCCTTATGTGGCGGCGGAAATGACAGCCTTTTTAGGGTCTTGGTTAGCTCACCTTTCCTGTCCAATTCTGAACCGACCTACACCGACTTGCTTAATGGGAACAAATTGGCGACATCAACAGTGGATCTATGCAGCTTCTCAAGTCGGAATGTCTGTAGAAACCCAACATCAATATATTAGCTTAAATGCTGAACCCCAAGCCTTAAAAATTCCCTCAGAGCGAGTTAGTGTAACAGTTATTGGTGATCGCTATATTGGTGAAGTTGACCCAATATTAGGAACTCAAGCCCAAAAACTTGCTCAATTTGCAGGTGTTGAGTTGTTAGTCGTTCACTATAATCACCCAGAAGCAGGCGGCAATTTTATCAGTGCTGATTTATGGCCTAATCTCAAATCTTCGGAGATTACCATTGCCATTTTAGAATACTTGAACGGGAAATAATTCATGTTAACTCTACTGTGGGGATTGCCTGGAGATTCACCTTTATATACTGTTTATCAAGAGTTGAATGATCTGGGTTTTCCAACTGTTTTTTTAGACCAACGGGAGATTTTACAAACGGAAATCACCCTCTCTGTCGGAAGTCAAATAGAAGGTGAAATTTGCACGCCTAACTTCAAAATTGATCTCAATCAAGTTACAGGTGTCTATTTACGTCCCTACGACTCCCGCCGTCTTCCAATGGTAGTAGAAGCAGGTTCTAATAGTCGAATTTGGCAACACGCCGTAGCGGTTGATGATGCGTTATTGTCCTGGGTAGAAATGACATCGGCGTTGGTTTTGAACCGTCCAAGTGCGATGGCTTCTAATAATTCTAAACCCTACCAATTACAACAGATTCGTCAAGTCGGTTTTCAAGTTCCTGATACTCTTGTCACGACTGATTCGGATGCCGTTTATGCGTTTTGGAAGCAGCATGGAAGTGTGATTTATAAGTCGATTAGTTCGACTCGGAGTAAAGTGTCTCGTTTGAGTCCTGAACATCACAAACGTTTGGCAAATGTTGCTTGGTGTCCGACTCAATTTCAACAATATATTCCCGGACAAGATTATCGGGTTCATGTTGTGGGTGAGGCGGTTTTTGCCTGTGCGATCGCTTCAACGGCTGATGATTATCGCTATCCTGATGATACAACGGATTATCCTCAATTAAAAAATGATATTTTACCTCTAGAAATCGAACAGCGATGCCGACAACTCGCTGCCACCCTGAAACTTCCTCTAGCGGGTATTGACTTGCGACAAACTTCTGATGGTGAATGGTATTGTTTTGAGGTTAATCCATCGCCGGGATATACATTTTATCAGCAAGAAACTCATCAACCGATTAGTTTAGCGATCGCACAGTTACTCACTCAAAAACAGCCTCAACGATTCAAAATGGCAACCCGATAATTGCTTCACCTAACTCAGTTTTAGGTGAGTTTTATACCTAAATTTCAGGCGCATCTTGTTGAGTTTTAGCTGGTTTCTTCGGTGTTGTTAAACCCGCCAGTGACCAGGTGAGACCGACAATGATTGCTTTGGCCATCGCATCAATTTGCTTGGCGTCGTCATTCAAGTTTTCTTGGGGTTTAGGTGTCGGTTTCTTATTTTCTGGTTTGTCCATAACGCTTCTGTCCTCGCTTTTAACTCGGTTTTGATCTTATGTAGTATTATCAACTAAAATCCCTAACTTTGCCGTGATGAACCTAGCGGGAATTCGTGATTGATGTCACTTTAATATACTTCCATAAATTGAAGTTTCATTCCGGAAAAAAAATCATAATTTTTGAGAACTTTTTAAAGTTCGGTTTTCCGTATCTGCTTGCTTTATACGGATATGATTTAACCCTTGAATTTGATCAAAAAGATGAGAAAAAACTCATCTAAGTTAAATCCAGCTTGGCAGCCACATTCTGCTTTGCCATGCTTCGGGAGAAAGGGGAAGACCCAAAAAAATCGGCATCCAAAATACAAAACCTAAGAGAATTAAAAAAACTGCTGTCACCCCCATCAAGCGTAAATGGAGGAGATGGCTATGCAACCAGCGATCAATCCACCAAGCAAGGATCAAGGCGGCAAACACAAACGCACTCATATAATGATAGAGAAAAACGCAGCGTGTGACAGTTATCCAAGGTGCCCAATTTGCCAACCAGTTCACGACAAGATAGAGTAATAACCATAACTCTATTGTCGGTGGAAAACGGGTATAAGCTTGTAGATTAGTTGAGGATAGATTTGGTGATTCTTGTTTTATTTTAACCCATATTTTGATCCGTTCCCATAACATCCAAATCGTTAAAATGATCGCCACAACAGAGAACCACCACAAAGGGGGATTTCCCATTGCATGAACATCATAAATAACAGGTGTAAAACTAGGGGGAGGCAAGGACGGATCGAGATCGGTGAGGTTGTCAATTCTCTGATAGAAATAAGCGAGAGGTCTCAGCGTTAAAGGCCAAGTATACCAAGCCGCGCAATAAGGATGAATATCAGGCCCTGTTCCGAGGGTTTTGTGATATTGGAGAATGGTCGTTTGCAGTTCCCAAAGTCCGGGTTCAGGACTAATTTGCAGGTGCGGAATCCAAGCGATAAAGTAAAATAAAAGGGGAATAATAACTAAACTTAAGCCTAACTGTGGAATGGATAGCTGAGTTAAGTTTTCGAGAGGGGATTTGTGAGAACTGACAAGAGCCAGATTTTCACAAGCAGCGAAAGCAAATTTAATGATCCAAGCCGCAATTAATAGCAGAAAAATTGCCAGTAAAAATCCTAAGCCATTCCATTTGACAGCTACAGTGGCACCGAAACAGATTCCGGAAGCGACTAACATCCTCCATCGCTTGACCCCCTCAACTTTGAGTGAGATAATCAACAAGAGTTGGGCGAGTAAGCCAAAAATAACAATATAAATATTATTGAGTGCATAGCGAGATTCTACTAAAAATAAACCATCTGTAGCCATTAATAGCGTCGCGAGAAAGGTATAACTGCGGCGAGAAGTCAGTTGATAAATAATCGCCCCAGCAACAACCGGAATAAATGCACCCGTTAAAGCGTTTATCCAACGATAACTCCAGGTTGAAAGCGTTGAACCTGCAAGATCATTAACGGTATTTTGACCAAAGGGTAAATGAGAACCGATCCAAATTCCAATGGCAATAATATACTGACTTAAAGGGGGATGAGCGTTAAAGAAAGGAGTTTGAGTTAGATAGTTATTGGCGAATTTTGCGTAATAAACCTCATCAAAAACCAACGTATTAAATCGACTCAAGCCCCAAAATCTCAGCAGCAATGAGATGATAAAAATCACCATAATTCCTACTCTAAACCAAAACTGTGAGGATTTAAAACGTTGTTGATAGCTAGTCATAAGTCCTGAAAGGGAGAGAAGAAAAACCACGCTCGACACAGAGACACAAAGAACGAAACTTCGTGATATTTGGGTCTTTTTTCAAACAGAGGGCGGGTTTATATCGGTTTACTCCATCCCATAAATTATCCTTGAGGAACCCGCCCCTACGCGGAAGAACGGATTCACTTTATGCTGGGAGACATAGATCTATGAATGCTCTAAAGAACAGCCAATACGGGTCTCTACAAGAAGAATAAATTATCGGGTTTCTTGTCGAATACTATCAGGAACAGCTACAGAAGAAAGTTTACCAATCGTCCGTAAATTTTGAGAACGAACTAATTCGATAAAATTTAAACTGGTGCGACCTTCAATTTCTGCAACTCGTTCGATAGCTTGTAATAAAGCACGAGCCGCTTCTGCTTCTAAATAACCTCGTCGTAGGGAGACTCGAATTGCCATTTCATCGGCTTCGAGTTCCACTTGAGAACTGTGGTTTGATTTCCAAATTTGAGTTAAACCAATAGCTGCTAAACTCCCGGCTAACATGACTCCTACCGCATCTTGCTGAGAGATTTCGACTACAGTTCCGACAATTCCGGCTAAAGCAACACCCTGATTAATATCGAGTTTAATCCAGCGAATATTAGACAGCCAACAAACCGTTCGCAATAATAGCAAATCTCGTTGTGAGCGAGATAAATTTTGCCAGAGTTCAAAATTGATAAAAACTTGCCGTATCGGTTTCCAAGGCAAGGGAAAAGGGCTATCAATCACTGTTTTTTGTTGGGGTTTGCTGATCAATTTAGTGATCATTCGACCCGAAGCAGGCATTAAGTCTAACAAGTGACTAATTTCAGTATCTTGAGTCATGGATAATCTCAATTTTAATTGTAGATTTTCGAGGAAGATGGAGGATTAGATTTACGCCTTTACCGAGGCTACATCTTGAACGGTTAGCTTAATTATAAACTAACTTTTGGACTGTTCTATGGGTTTGAGGGTATTAGATAAAGCTGCAATTGCTGCATCAATTTCTGGGGCTTTTTCCTCTGTTGCAGAGACTAACAAGAGAAAAATATAGATCCCACTCTGACGGGCTAAAATTGTTCCTTGAATGGGTTTAGTTTTCGCACCCATTTTCAAAGTTCCCGTCCAAGGAAGTCTGACCGAACCTGTCCCTAATTCTTGATAGGAATTGGGTTTAAATCCTTCACCCCGTTCAAAGGTTTCAATGGCAATTTGTGCTAAACTAGGATTCGGAATTGCTCGGTTACTTTCTCGGGTTTTGGCGACAACGGTGTAGGCTAAATTGCCTTCGGGAGATTCAATTAACGGAAAATTTCCCACAAAACCGACATTGTATCCTTCTAAAATACCAATCTGAAATCGACCTTGAGGATCTTTATAGTTACTCTCACTCAAGGGTAACGGTTGTACGTTTGGAGTGGGAGTCGGAGTGGGTGTTGGTGATGGCGAGGGTGAAGGTTTGGGCGCCGGAGAGGCAGCCGGAGAGGGAGAAGGTTTGGGCGAGGGAGAGGCTTGTTGGGCTTGAGTCGGTAAACCTATTTGTACAACTGAAAAGGAAGATTTTACAGCAGTCAAAGGTTGACCGATTATCATTAAAGTTATCGTTGTGATCGCTGCGATCGCTATCCAACTGAGTCGGTTTTTTTTCATGCTTTAATTCCTCAATCCGATTGGAGTTTATTTACCAAATACAGCAGGATTTCCAAAGTCAAATACACCCGCAATACACCCAGTCATTAATGTGGCTAAAGTTCCCGCCCATAATGCTTTTAAACCCAAAGAAGAGACTTCTGAACTGCGAGAGGGAATCAAAGAAGATAAACCTCCGACAAAAATACCATAGGAAGCAAAATGAGTAAAACCGCACAAGACATAACTGACAATTAGCATGGCGCGATTACTCAATCCACCTGACGCATTCAGTTGGGCTAAGGCTTGATAAGGGGGAATATTGGTTTCGAGTAAACGTCTTCCAATTAAGACTGAAGATTGCCACAATTCTTGCCAATCGAGTGAGATTCCCGTGATAAATGTTAGAGGAAGAAATAAAGCACCCAGAATATTTTGTAGTGTAATCACTTGAAAAACACTACCAATCGGTTGCAAAATGATCCATTCACTCTTAGACAAATCGGCTAAAGAGGAAAACACCAAATTAATCAAGGCAACCATACCGAGAATAGCAATTAATGCGGCTGCGATTCCCACCGCCATTTTGACTCCATCTAATGCACCGCCAATTAAACTATCCATCGGGTTCGGACGCTTTTCTGAGGCTTCTTCTGGATCTTTCGGAACACCGCCCATTGTTTTGGGTTTACCTGTTTCGGGAACAAGCAGTTTTGACACCACAAAACAGGCAGGAATTGTTAGAATAGATGCAGAAACTAAGTGTCCGGTAATGGTGGGAAACGTTGGACGTAAAAAGCCAGCATATAGCGCTAAAACCGAAGAGGCAATGGAACCAAAACAACTGGTTAAAATCGCACACAATTCACTGCGCGTCATGTCTAGCAGGAAAGGTTTGACTGCAATTGCTGATTCAATTCCGACAAAAATATTAGCCGCACCTGCTAAAGATTCGGCTCCACTAATTCCCATCGTTTTCTGAAAAACTTTCGCAAACACTTGCACAACGGGCTGAATAATATTTAACCGATAAAGCAAGCTGACTAAACCTGCAAAGAAAATCACTTGCGGTAAAGCGCGAAATGCCAGAACATAGGTAAATCCGGGATTCAGACTATCCGGGCCAATGCGATCGCCGGGAACCGCGACATAGGGCGTACCGACAGCCCGAGCAATCCATCGACCAGCAGGGCCAGGGCCGGCTGCAAAATTCGGATCGCTGACGAGAACCGAACTCGAGCCACCAAACAGAAACCTCGCTCCCGCCTCAGACGCATCTAGAATGGCGTTGAGTAAGCTACTGAGTCCTTCGACGAGTTGGGGGCCAAACACAAAGACCACCAACCCAACAAGCAATTGCAAGCCGATTCCCCAAATAATCACATTCCAGGAAACCACTCGTCTATTTTCCGAGCCTAACCAGGCGATCAGACAAAGAACAGCAACTCCTAACAGAGATATCAAGTTCAACAGTGGGTTCATACCATACAACCTCTCCGGCTACAGGCATATTGCCTGATAAATGCTCTAATGACAAGCATCTTAGCGATAAATGGACGCATTGGGATCTTTTTATGGGAAGCAAGTATAGAGGGTAACAAAAGTACAGGAGTGAGCGGAAGCTCACAAATTTAAAATTCAAAATCCCTTAAAATAAGCCCAAAATAGTAACAGTATTTCTCGCGTAAGCCAATTTTTGACTAATGGATGCTTTTCTGCCTACTCCGCCTGACTGGACGACCGATGCAATTCATGCTTTTGAATTTTGCTGTCCGAATTGTTCTGCAAGTTCTTTAGAAGCACAGCAAGTTTGGATCAATCGTCGTTCTCCTGTATATGGTGACAATCATCGTCGTAAATGGCAAGAGTTTTATCATTGTCACTGTGGATGTATGTGGTGGGCTTGGAGTAGCGATCGCCCGCCAACAAATCTTAAACCTCGTGAGCCGGATTTGCCGAGCGAAGAATAAGATTGTTCTCAATGTTTAAGAAAAGAAAGTTCGGGGATTCCCCGAAGTTGTAGGAGATCCCCTACTGCTCAAACTCAATACTGAAGCCTGATTCAGCCCGATGAATGCTCCATTTGCTTGGGTGCAGTTTCTCTGACTATTCTAGAGCCATACCTCGAAAAAAGGTCACAAGCTTAACTCCTTAACGGGATGAACTTGGAACGAGAAACATTAGGGTGAATTCAAATGATGCAAAGAATACTGAAGATTTTTGATGATTATCAAGTCGGTGAATTTGAAGGAAATCAACCCCTGCGAGTTGTAGAGACTCAAGGAAAAGTGCAACTGTTAATCAAAG
Source organism: Limnoraphis robusta BA-68 BA1 (assembly GCF_034932365.1). Lineage (NCBI taxonomy): Bacteria > Bacillati > Cyanobacteriota > Cyanophyceae > Oscillatoriales > Sirenicapillariaceae > Limnoraphis > Limnoraphis robusta. Next base: position 10,313 of record NZ_JAYGHR010000039.1, read on the forward strand.
TATTGCAGTTCACTTTGGCGGATACTTTTATCCTTGAAAAAGCTAACCCAATTCCTCGCGGAGAAGTGATTCCCCCTCGCAGCAGTCGCCGAAAAATTAATTCAGAAGGAATTAAGCTGATCAAAGCCTTTGAAGGCGTCGAACTTGAAGCTTATATCGATGCTGTAAATGTACTGACCATTGGCTACGGACACACCAAAAATGTGTCTTGGGGAATGACCATTACTCAAGCGGAAGCCGAGGAATTATTGCGTCAAGATATCGAAGAATTTGAAATCGCTGTTGAAGATGCGGTTCAAGTTAAAATTAATGATAATCAATTCTCAGCTTTAGTTTCCTTTTGCTTTAACTTGGGAGCGGGTTCGTTATTTCAGTCAACCTTGCTGAAGTTTTTAAACGCTGGAAAACACCAAGAAGCAAGTCAAGAATTTCCCCGTTGGAATAAAGCAGGCGGTCAGGCTTTACTCGGTTTAACACGCCGACGCATGGCTGAACGAGCCTTATTTTTGGGCAGACCTTGGCAACCTTTTTTAGAGTATGAACTTCTGCAATTAACTCAACCTAAAATTCAGAGTGAATACGTTCTTTATATTCAGAACGGATTGCAAAAAGCGGGATTTGAGATTCAAGCCAATGGCGTTTTTGACTTCAAAACCGATGCAGCAATGAAACAATTTCAAGCCCAAAAAGGCTTACATCCAGATGGATTAGTTGGGCCGATAACCGTCACTGCATTAGGCTTGTAAAAACCACTTATTAGTTAATTAAGTACACCAAAACCACAACAAAAATCATGCAATACATTCTACATTTCAAAACCGATTCCTACCTGAAACGCTTTCCTTTTGCTCCCGAAAAACTGCTATCCGAAGATCTCCTCGTTTATAAAGCTGGCGATGAAATATCCATCAGCGACTACACCCAAAACTTACAAGGAAATCACATTCGAGTCATTTTAGAAGATGTGGATGTGCGTTCAGTTTCTCTCGAAGATATCGAGAAGCAATACTATTGTTTGGCGAGTGAAATCGAAATCTTTAACGCAGAAGCGGCTCGCGGAAGTCGTGATGCTCAACAATTTCCGCCAACCCTTCCACCCAAAGTTAATTTAAAGGTTCCTTTCCACACCCAACACAACAATAAATACAACCCTGGCGGTGCTTGTAATGTAACTTGTATCGCCATGATCCTGAAATATTACGGGGTTGATTCTCGCACTCCAGACGATATTAATCGCAATGTTCAACTCGAAGATGTTCTTTATCTTAAAACAACTCAGTGGGATGAGGAAAACGGATTTACTGGGGGTTCTCAAGCGCGTCATCAACCCACATTTTTGATGCGATTGTTGCGGGAGTGGGGACAAAAATATGGTCAAGGTGCATTGCAAAATTCCCACTTCAAAGAATTCGCGTCTGAAGATGACATAAAACAGCATATTGCTTCAGGAAATCCGGTTGTTATTCATGGTTACTTCACAAACTATGGTCATATTATTGTTGTCAAAGGTTACGACGAGACAACTAAAGAATGGATTTGTAACGATCCGAACGGAAAATGGTTAGGATATCAAGGCGGATATGATAAAAATGCTAGTGGCGAAAATGTGCGTTATAGCTATGATAACGTTCGCGAAGTTTGTCATATTGGTGGCGGAATTTGGTGTCATTTTCCGGTTCCTCGGGTGTTACGTTTGAAGCAACAATTAATGGAAGGTTCGGACGTTATTCAGGTACAAACCGCATTAAAAAAACTGGGTTACTTGGTAGACCAAAACGGAGTATTTGACAAAAAAACGGATGATGCTGTTAAGCAGTTTCAAGAAGAAAAAAACTTGACCGTTGATGGTGTTGTTGGCCCTACAACTTGGGGGAAATTGTTTACAACTTTTAGTTAAATCTTGACCTCTCCCTAACCCTCTCCACCTCTCCCTAACCCTCTCTATCCCCCCTTGATCCCCCCTTAATCCCCCCTTGATCCCCCCTTAAAAAGGCAGGGCTGTTTCATTCTCGGTTCAAAAATGCGATCGCCAAATCTTAAAAGCCTTTCTCTGTAAAGAAAAGGAGGATTATTTCAACAGT
>NZ_JAYGHR010000040.1:0-11995 GCF_034932365.1 Limnoraphis robusta BA-68 BA1
GGGAGACTCACCCCTCTGGAGTAGGTTAGGAAACTAGCTTGCTGTAAGGGTTGTCAATGAATCAGTAATCCAAAGCCGTGAGGCTTGGAGAATCCCCTTTCTTTAGAAATGGGGAGTATGTCAATACCGTTTCCAACAGTTGAAGTTGGGTCAATACTACGTGATCGATAAAGAGAATCCCCTCAACTCCGATCACCCCAATCAACCCACCGGTCAAACTTTTAACGTGGATTGGGACGCCGTTTATCCGGTTTTGGAAGATGCTAAACTCAGCGATTACCCGGAAGGCTCCGAGGTCTACACTCACGCCCAGCAGTTCCAAAAGGCTTACCGTGACTTCCTCGCACAGATTCAATTTGCCTTTAACGGTCATCCTGAAAAGTTGCTACCCGCGATCGCCGGAATGTTCAGACTCAAAGAGTCGGCAACCCAGCTTATTCGCAACCCCATTCCCGGAAAGGAAGGGGTAAATGCGGCTCCAATTTATTAATCATCATTTTGTGGAGGTAAATCACGAGTGGATATTAATTCGCCCGAATTGATGGAGTATTTCTTGGATTTCTCTGTAGCAGTTACCGGATTTTCTCGGTTTCATTTGCTCGGAACTGGTCAATCAACCCTTTACTTTGACACGGTTCGGGGCGTTGTTGGCGCCCAAATGTTGGCGGAATTGCTAGAGACTTTTCATCAGCTTTCTTTGCATAAAATCGCCGACAGTGAGGATTTGGCGGTTCGGGAGATTTTCGCATCTGGAAAACTCGGACCGATCGCCCGCAACATTATGAAACTCTGGTACATGGCGACCTGGGAGGAACTTCCCCTTGAATGGCGGGAAAAATTTGGAACCCCGGTTAATGACGGTACCTTCATTGCCAGTCCCTACGCCTATCAGGAAGGGCTGGTGTGGTCGGCGATCGGCGTTAACCCTCCCGGCGCCAAACCGCCCGGATATGAAAGTTGGAGTTATCCGCCTTCGGTTAGCCTTCGTTAATTGAAAGTTAATTGCTCAAAAAACACCCTCAGTCAAACATGAACATTAAATCTTGGTTTCGCGGACTGTCTGCTGTTGTCTTCACCGTTCTCCTGAGTGTAACGCTCTGGGGTTCGCCCGCCCACGCTTTCGTTGGATCGAGTTACAACCAATTAATGCTCACCAACGAATGTAATGGATGCGATCTGTCGGGAGTTGATTTATCCGGTAAGGATTTGTACGGCGCCGCACTGATTGATGCCAATCTATCGAAGGCAGATCTATCGGGAGCGTTGTTGATTGAAGCCAAACTCAAAGGCGCAAATCTCAGTGGAGCGAATTTATCGAACGCGGAATTATCTGCTGTCACTTTATCGGGAGCCAAGCTAATCGGCGCTGATTTTTCCAATGCCATTCTATACAACGCCCTGATGGATGAAGCAGATTTGTCTGGTGCAACTCTCACCCAAGCCGATGTAGAATCTGCGATTTTATCCGATGCAAATTTATCAAATGCGATCGCAGAAGATGCTAATTTCAACCGTGCAATTTTATCGGGATCTGATTTATCCGGTGGAGATTTTTCTCGCGCTACTATGAGAGATGTCAGATTATCCCTGGCTAAACTTGACAATACCAAGTTATTTGATGCCGATTTATTTCGGGCAAGGATGCCTAATGATACGATTTACAACGGAGATGTCTCCCAGTTTGGCGCTGTTCAGTAAGCCGGGCGATCGCTGCGATGCTTGGTTTTGGTGAACCGACAAATTCTTAACAGCCTTCGGCTACAGGTCGGGATTTAAAATCAATTGAACATTACTGTTAGTTTTGAATCTGGACTCGTAGCCGCAAGGCTCATCCTTTCAAACATTTCCACCGTTCGCACGGTCCAATGACTTGGGATCAAATCCCCATCCAATTCATCCTGTGTGCGTCTATTCTGTCCCCTCAATCTTTCTTCAAGAACAATACAAACCCAGGATTTATCATGGTAAAAATCTCGGAAACCCTCAAACAATTCAAATCGATTTGTAAACCAACTGCTCGTTTATTAGCGTCCTTAGTTTTGGTGACGCTGCTCGGAATTACCACCGCACTTCCCGCTCATGCTGACGACAACACCAACTATTCCGACACGTTAAACTCTTTGGTTCCCACCACCCCGATTTTTAACAGCAAGGAAGTCCGTTTAGGTATTACTCCTACGGGTTGGAGTAACAGCGACGACCTGAGCATCGATCTGGTTCCCCCTATTCCTTACCAACAAATTCTCAGCGAAATGGCGCTGTCGGGGTTTAAAGGTTCTCAAGGCGCTCCCAAATTTCCCAAGGATATCAACGAGTTGAAACGGGAATTTGAAATGCGCGGTTTAACCATTTCTGAACCTTGGGTGGGAACTTACTTCACCATTGGAAATGAAAAAGAAAGCCAAAAAATCTTCAAAGAACAGATGGCTTTTATGAAGAATTTCGATAGTAATGTTATTGTTGTTGCTGAACTTGGCGGCGCCGTTCATCAACAGCCTATCGAACCTTTAAACAACAGACCCAAGTTTACCAATAAACAATGGAAAGCTTTAACTGACGGGTTGAATGACTTGGGAGAACAAGCCGCAGAAGCGGGAATGGTGTTGTGTTACCATCCCCACGTCGGGACAGGAGTACAAAGCCTCGAAGATATCGATCGCCTGATGCAAAATACCGATCCGAAATATCTAAAATTGCTCCTGGATACCGGTCATCTTTACTATGCGGATGTCGATCCTTTGGAAGTTACCAAAAAATACGCCGATCGCATTAATCACGTTCACCTGAAAAACATTCGTCAGGATATTTTAGACGAATCCAAACAGGAAGGACGCAGCTTTTTAAATGCGATTCGGTCGGGAGTGTTTACCGTACCCGGAGATCAGGAAGGGGCGATTAATTTTAAGCCTATTTTTCAAGAACTCGCCAATGCGAATTATAAAGGATGGTTAATTGTTGAAGCCGAACAAGATCCCAACAAAGCCGAACCTTTAAAGTATGCGTTAATGGCTCGGCGTTATTTGCATGAAGTCACGGGTTTGTAGTTCCATTCATTGAAAACAGGAAAGTTTGAGATGCTCTCTAGCGATCGCGACGAAATTAAAAAGGTATTTGAGGAAGTCTACGCCGAAAACGTGAGAACCAAAAATCTCGAAGGTTACGGGGATATGTACACCGAAAATGCCCTGTGGATGGCTCCCGATGTTCCCGATCGCCGAGGTCGCCAAGATATTATCGAAGGGTTTGCAGAAACCATTGCCAACCAGGATATTGACCCGGTTTTCAAGGCTGATGAAATTGAAGTGATGGGAGATTTTGGTTATGTGATTGGCATCTCGAATGCCACCATTAAACCCCAGGACGGTAGCCCCTTAAAAAAGGTCAAGTTTTGCGCTCTCTGGCTAATGAAAAAAGACGGCGGATCGTGGAAAATAGACCGCCAAATTTGGAATAAAAAACCACTGTAATACTAAGTCCGGTTATCATATTTTTCTGATTTACGTAGCCCAGATTTTTGCTACAAAAAGATTGTGTAAATTATTGTAAGTCAGCTTTGAGAACCGGATTTTGTAAATTTGGTTTTTCGCAAATTTTGGAGAGTTTTCAAGTGGATAAAGAACAATATCGCGCCATCATTGAAACCTACTTTGAAGCCTTCGGTACGAGTGATTTTTCCGGGGTTAAGTTCTCATCTGGGATTCAATTTCTCAGTCCGATTAGTCAAAATACTTTCGACGGTGTTGAAGCCGTTGTGAATTTTGTGAGTGACGTTTCGACTCGCGTTTCTGAAGTAAACATTCTGTCAATTACCGTAGACTACCCGACGGCTAGTGGAGTATGGCAGATGAAGACAAGTAAGGGAACTTTATACACGCTCAACAACTTTTTTCGTCTTGACGAAGAAGGAATTGTCTATGTTTGGCCGATGTTCGACCCTAAAGCCATTGTCGATAATCCGAGCGGTTTACTTTCCTGGCTGACCGGTAATGGCTACTACTAAGTCTGGCGTTTTTTGTGAAGGCAAAATCAGAATTCATTTGGATAGGAGTTATTCGAGAAATTGAGCAAGAACGCCAAACATTAACTTCTTTTCCTGTCCCAGCCAAAACTCTTGTGAAAACCTAGAAATTACCAGAAACTAACATGAGCAACTCCAAATCTTTACCCGATATTTACCTCAGCTTTTTTATGTTTACAGCGAACATGAAACCCGATGATTTGGAATATCGAGAAATCATAGTAAAGCATATTAAAAAGTTAAAAAGTTTTGGTTATAACGGTTTTGAATTTCCCATCGCTCCCCCCGGCGATACTCCGAATTTCAAAAAAGATCTAAAAGATTATACCGACCTGCGCCGCCATTTGGACTCCCAAGGATTGAAAGAGGTTAAAATTGCCACCAATGTTGGCGCAACACTAACTTTCGATCCCAGTTCTCCCGACGAGAAAACGCGAGAAAAAGCCCTAGAATATCTGAAATCAAGGGTTGATATTACGGAGGCTTTAAACGGAGAAATTCTCATGGGGCCTATTGTGGTTGCCTATGGCGATTTTCCCACCACAGACTCCAAGGAAATGATTTGGAGCGATCAGTTACAAGAACTGTTAGAAATCCGGTATAAAACCGCCCAACCGGTTCTCGATGAACTCGGTGAATATGCCGCAGAAAAAAACGTTAAATTGGCGATAGAACCGATTACCCATTGGGAAACGCCCTCCTTCAATAAATTATCTCAAGTGATCGAGTTTCTCAAAGGGGTTAAAAGCCGACAAGTGGGAGTGGTAATTGATAGCGCCCACGAAATTTTAGACGGCGACGGCCCCGAGATTTTTAAAACCCAAGTTATGAAACTCGCAGAACAAAACCGACTGCATTATGTTCAAGTTTCTCCCCCTGATCGCGGCGCTTTGCACACCAGTTGGCTGCCCTGGAATTCTTTCCTAAAAACGATTTTACCCGCTTATGACGGACCGATCGCGATAGAAGTTTTTAATGCGATTCCCCCCTTTACAGAGTTGATGCGGTTGAGCCGGCGGAAGTTTTGGATACCGGGAGAAGATGCGGAAAATGCCCATCCGAACGCCTACGAGATTGCCGATGCTGGCATCAAAAAAACCCGGGAGGAAATCAAAAAAGTTCTCGGGATTTCTTAACCCTCAAATTTCCCTTTTCTGAGTTTTAATAATGGCAACCAAACCCCTCAGCAAACCCCTCAAAGTTCTTTCGATCTTTTTGATATTTGTTCTCGCTTTTACTCTGATCTTTATCGATGGGAAAACGGCGATCGCCGATTCTCTCCCCGGCAGCAAAAAAACGATGGGATACTGGGAAACCCTTCCCATGCCTCCCGTTAGCGATCGCCTACAGTCGGTCCATACAATTCTGTTGCCCAACGGTAAAGTTTTGATGGTAAACGGCAGCAGTTTTCGCAGCACCCTCGTCGAAGAAAACGGCAAATATTCATTTATTGAGGGGGTCGATCCGACGAACTACGACGCTATTAATAATACCGGATTATTCGATCCTAAAACCGGCGAATTCAAGCGCATTCCTTCCCCCCCAGCATTGCAAAATGGGACGACTAACGATCTGTTTTGTTCGGGTCACTTACAATTAGCTGATGGTAATGTTTTATTTATCGGAGGAACCGGACGTTACTATCCGGGGGGAGCATTTACAGGCACAAAACAGATCAATTTGTACGACTGGAAAACCGAAACCTGGAAAAATTTGGGGGAGATGAAAGACGGGCGTTGGTATCCCAGTTTAGTTCCCCTCGCCGATGGTAAAGTCGTCATTTTTTCCGGTTTAAAATGGGGCGGACCCAATCAAATTAATTCCAGCATTGAAATTTACGATCCCAAAACCAAAAAACTCCACTACATCGACCCGACAACGATTGAAAACAGTCCGTTTAATACCCTCGTAGAAGATGAAGACGTTTACGATAGTATCGATCTTTATCCTCGGGTTTTTCCTTTAGCCGATGGACGGCTGTTAATGACCGGAGATGAGGCGGGAATTGCGGGGGTATTAGTTCCCCATCTCAGCAAAAACAGCTATTTAATGAGCATTGAAGAAGGGGAAAACGGCGAACTTTCTGTTAGTTTTGAACGGGGTCCGGATCGGGAAGAAACGAGCAAAGCCTACGGAACCGCCCTGCAAGTTCCCAATTCTGAAGACGTATTACTTTTGGGCGGTATTATCGGCACCAATAGCATTAGTTTTGGTCGGGATGGAGATATATCGGGATTTCCGGGCGCGAGAATTTCCAGCAGTTTGCAGCGCTGGGTTTCTCCCGAAAATAGCGGAGAAAAAAATGGGAAATGGGAAATTTTTCCCGATTTTCTTAATCCTGCCAGAGCCAATTTACAAGCAGTTATTTTGCCGAGCAAAGAAATTTTGGTCATCAACGGGGGCGAATATCCCGAATACAAACCCGTTTACCAGCCTTTGTTAATGACCCCCGATGAAACGGCCGAATCCGGTTATCAAACCACGCCGTTAAACCCGGCAAAATTACCCAGATTGTATCATAATGGGGCCGTGTTGTTGCCGGATGCTCGGGTGTTAGTATTGGGAGGAAATGCCAACCGAGCCGCACGGGAAAAAGACGGGACGCTTCATGTGGATGTTGTCGGCGATCAAACCACCTTTTTCGCCTTTGCCAAGTTAAAAAACAAGTCCGGTAAACCCGAGGAATTTGACGTAGAAACCTTTTACAACGATCCCCAATATTATTATTTTGTAGAAAAAGATCGAGAGCCGTTTGTTCCGGCGGAAATTTGGCAGGGGGAAATCTTTAGCCCTCCCTATTTATTTAAGCCTGGAATGCGACCGAAAATTCTCACCGCCCCCAAGGTACTCAAATACGGTCAGCCGGGAAATATCACCGTCGAAAATGGCACGAAAGAGGCGTCTTTGGTTCTGAATAAACTCGGTTCGATTACCCATTCTTTTGATTACGGACAGCGCCTGGCTGAGATGCCGATATCGGTTTTAAAAGAGGGAGAGTTGGTTTTATTTACCGCTCCAGAAAACGCCAATCTTTATCCTCCCGGATATTACATGATGTTTTATCTCAATGATGTCGGCAAACCTTCCCGTGCCAAAATTGTAAAACTTGAGAAATAATCCCAGAATTTTTCTCAATCTTTGTTTTTTGATCAACGCTTTCACCGATAACCTTCGCAAAAAGGGTTAAAATTTATGCCGCTAAAACCGGAAGATTTAAGCAATATTCCAGAAACCGGAATCGATCCCGAAAATCCCGGCAAATATCAAGGGTTACTGGAAGATTTGCAGGGAAATATTTTGAAAGGACACGGACGGGATTACAGCGTACACCTGTTTTTACAGTGGGATCGTGAACAGAGCGATGACGCCAAACAGTGGATCAAAACCTTTTCCCAAACCTATGTAAAATCAGCAAAACAGCAATCTGATGATGCTTTACGTTATCGAAAAGAGGGGATCTCGGGCGGGATTTTTGCCAATTTTTTCTTAACTCGCAAGGGTTATGAGGCGCTGGGATTTGCACCCTTTAAAATTCCCAAAAATCAGCCCTTTACGATGGGGATGAAAAACCAGCAAATTCGCGGTTTTCTGGGCGATCCGGAGGTTGAAAAGTGGGAAATAGGCTTTCAAAAGGAAATTCATGCTTTAATTTTAATCGCTGATGATGACTTGAATAACTTGCTGCAAACGGTCAATCACATCTGTCAAGAACTGCGACAAATTGCGGTAATTTTGCACCGTGAAGATGGGTTTATTCTCAGAAATAAAGCCGGACAAATTATCGAACATTTTGGCTTTGTGGATGGGGTCAGCCAACCTTTATTTATCAAGCGAGAGATTGTGAAAGCGCAAGTTAACGACTGCGGTTTTAGTCAGTGGGACTCTCGCGCACCTTTAGATATTGTTTTGGTCAAAGATCCCAACGGGAAAACTGAAGACAGTTACGGGAGTTATTTGGTTTATCGAAAACTCGAACAAAATGTTAAAGGTTTTCGCGAAGATCAAGAAAATCTCGCCCGAACTTTAAACATAAAAGAAGATTTGGCGGGGGCTTTGGTGGTTGGTCGTTTTCCCGATGGAACTCCCGTCACTAAATCGGATATTCCCACCTATGCAGTGACTCCGACTAATAATTTTAATTACGATGAGGATGTTTCGGCGACAAAATGTCCGTTTCACGCTCATATTCGCAAAACAAATCCTCGCGGAGATACGGGACGGGTCGAGTCTTCCCCCGGTTATGATGAATCTTTAGGAATTGAGAGAAGCCATCGGATTACCCGTCGGGGGGTTAGTTATGGAGAAAAAGACCCCAACCAAGCGCCCGAAAGGGGTTCGGGATTGCTGTTTCTTTGTTTTCAAGCTGATATTGAAAACCAGTTTAATTTTATTCAGGCGAGATGGGCAAATCCCAATCGTTTTGTTAAAGTTGGTGTCGGTCCTGACCCGTTAATCGGTCAACCCCAAGGCAGCCAAAAATGGCCAGAAAAATGGGGTGAAGAGGATACAAAAGATCACTGTTTCAAACTCTGGGTATCGATGAAAGGGGGAGAATATTTCTTCGCGCCCAGTCTGAGTTTCTTGATGAAATTGACTTAGATTGTCAAAGTTTTTTTAGCCTTTATCATTATTTTTTTGGGAAAGTTACCGGATAAAGGCTATCTCTAATTTGTGATTGGGATAGAGCTATCTTTTTGTTTACTATTGAATCTTGAGGAAAGTTATGACATTATCTACTGTAATCAGCATTGCCATCAGTTTGAGTTTTATTTACTTTGTTTTGAGTTTGATCACCTCAGAAATCCAAGAGGTTATCGCTTCCGTTTTGAAATTACGCGCCAAAAACTTGAAAGAATTTATCATACATCTTATTGGAGAATCTGAGAATAAAGATAATTTAAAAATCACCAAAAAACTTTATAATAAATATTTAACAACAACCTCAAAATCCCAGTCGGATTATCAGGAAAAAATTCCCAAATTAACTTATATTTCTCCTAATCAATTTGCGAATAGCTTAATAGGCATATTAAGAGAAGAATTAAAATTGAATAATAAAGAAGAGGATTATTTGGATGATTTAACTAAGGTCGCCGATAAAATTAAGGAGTCCCCTTTACCTGAAAAACTTAAGAATGAGATCATTATAGTCCTAAGAAATGCCAATGCTAAGGTTGTAGAACCCGAAAAGAAATTTGAAACATTACAGCAAGAAATTGAAACTTGGTATCAGAATTCAACAGAATACGCTTCGCGGCTTTATCAAAAAAAAGCTATCATTCTTTCTCGGGTTGTAGCTCTTCTGCTGGTAATTATGTTTAATATTGATACAGTCAATATTATCGATCATTTATCCAAGAGTGAAGTTTTATCTTCCACCTTCAGCAGCACAGTTATGGGAGTGATTCAATCGAGTGACAGGAACGATTACTGTTCAGAAAATGATGAAACATTGGATTTTAAAACTTGCATGGAAGGGATTGAAGATGAAGTTCAAATCCTTTTGGATCGTGTTGATAATTTACCGATTGGTTGGAATTGGTCTGATCCTTGGAAAGAACAGTTTACTCCCTTAACTACTGGAAAGGTAATTAATGCGATAACGGGTTGGATGATCAGTGCTATTGCCATTTCTATGGGCGCTCCATTTTGGTTTGATATTCTGAAAAATTTAACCCGTCTCAAATCAGAAAAATCATCAAAAAATGAGTCCTAAAAATTATGATTTTTCCAACTAAGTCAATACAAATAACAGAGTTATGACCAACTTATCTCAGTCGATCAATGTGGTGGCGGAATTAACTGTAGCCCCAGGTAATATTACTATCACACCAAAGGGTCGTATTTTTCTCAGTCTTCACCAGTTTTACAATCCCGATTTCCACGTCGCTGAACTGGTTAATGGAAGTTTAGTTCCTTTTCCGGGTGAAAACAAACAAGGAGTTACTTTTGAGGCGGTTTTAGGCATTCACTGCGATCTTAATGGTTGTCTGTGGATACTCGACAACGGCAATCAAAGTCAGTTCGTCCCGAAACTGGTGGCTTGGGATCTGGATAAAAATCAACTCGCAAGGGTTATTTATTTACCTCCCCCCATTACCCGTTCTAACTCCTTTGTTAATGATTTAGCCGTCGATTTAACTCGCAATGTTATTTATATATCCGATCCGATTTCCGGCACAGAATCAGCCCTAATTCGAGTCGATTTAAACACGGGATTAGCCACACGTATTTTACAAGGGCATCAAAGTGTAATTCCAGAAAATCTAGATCTAATTATTGATGGCGTTGCAGTTGAAATTAAACAACCCGATGGCAGTTTGATTCGTCCTCATTTGGGGATAAATGGCCTTGTTCTCGATGTTAACAATGAATGGCTGTATTTTAATCCCATGCACAGTACCAGTATGTATCGCGCCAAAAGTGCGGATTTGTGCAATCCCGATTTGAGCGATGAGGAACTAGCCAGTCGGGTTGAACGATACAGCGATAAACCGATTTGTGATGGGATTTCCATCGACCAAGATAACAATCTCTATGTGGGAGATTTGGCTGCTAATGGCGTAGGAGTAATCAAACCAGATCGCTCCTACCAACTGTTAATTACGGATGAAAAATTATCTTGGGTAGATTCTTTTAGTTTCGGATCAGACGGTTATTTGTATTGTAATTGCAATCAATTACACCGTTCTACACCTTTACATGGCGGAAAGAATATTGCCACACCGCCTTATTATATTTTCCGCCTGGAACCTTTAGCGCCGGGAATCGTTGGGCGTTAAGAAACTCTAGCTACAAAAGTCAATAGTGTATTGAGGAATAGGTGGGGTAGAAATGACCGATCTACAAGGGATTTTTAGGTCAATTTCATGTACACAACACAAAAGGTACTTATAAGGAACTCAAAATCAATAAAATTTCTGACCTCTGTTGTTATTGTCTTGATGGCGATCGCATTGATCGGGTTTAAACCGAGTGTTGCATTGGCTGATAATGCCCTATGCGCTCCAGGTTTTCCTTCGGTTTGGGCGACTTCAGCTAAAGACTTTCTTGGGACTTCATTGAATCAGAAATCTAACGTCTATTTCACGGGAGCCGAAGGTATTCTCACCGAAGTCTTTTACCCAACAGTAGATCAAGTGCAGAATGTTGATTTGCAATTTCTCGTCACCGACACAGCCAAAACTTGGGGAGATGAAGAACGCAAACAAAAACAACATCAAATTGTTCAAGTCAATAAGCGAGCAATGGTGTGGCAAGCAACTACCACCGATGATGATCGGCGATGGAAAATCACCAAAAAGTTTTTTACCGATCCTGAGCGTCCGACGATGATTCAAAGAGTCACCTTCGAGGCTTTAGAACCCGGAAAAACCGTCAAAGACTATAACGTTTATGTTCTCAGTAATCCTGCCATTAATAATAGTGGCAGTGGCACTCAGCCCAACCAACCCCCAGTCTGTAACGGTACTGCATCTGGAGGTTCAGACAATTCCCGGACGCTCACTTCTGGCGATCATACCTTTTTAGTTGCATCCGAACCCAATTCAACTTCTTCGGCGTTGGCGACTTCTTTACCTTGGAAAAAGGTTAACAATACCTTGATGGTTTCTAACGGTTTCGTGGGAAACGACGATGGTTATACCGACCTTATTTTGTATTGAGGTAGCATGGACTGTAATGTGAGTTCCTGCCTCATCTAACTCCCAATTATTTAATTGGAGAATTCTCTCCCTGCCCTCTCCACCTCTCCCCATCCCTCTCCTACCTCTCCCTAACCCTCTCTATCCCCCCTGCCCCCCGATGATCGGGCAGGGCCGTTTCATTTTCCCCCGAAAAATGGCAGGGCCGTTTCATTCTCGGTTCAAAAATGCGATCGCCAAATCTTAAAAGCCTTTCTCTGTAAAGAAAAGGAGGATTATTTCAACAGTTTTGATATTTTCTGTTTAAATAGAGCCTAAAACTTGCCCCCCATCA
>NZ_JAYGHR010000041.1:0-11989 GCF_034932365.1 Limnoraphis robusta BA-68 BA1
GCCATTAAGGTTCTTTGACGGTTGTTAAGTTTGAGTTGGGTTTGAAAGGCTCGTTGCATAGATCTATTATCTGATCTTACAGATAGTACCGTTTTGTACCATAAATCGTCTACTAAGTTACTTCTCTCTGTCTCAGCTAGAGCTGCTAAGTTCGGTCTTGCACCCGATAATAGTATATTTTGATACCAAATTAAACGATGTTTGAGATTTTATCGCTTATCATATAGCATTGTACAGAGTTTGTGGTTTCGAGATTTTAACGTTTCTTAACAATTAATTCCTCTCACTGTTAATCTTGTGCGATTTGACGTTATCACCCTATTTCCCGATTTTTTCAGCTCTCCACTGCAATCCGGACTGTTAGGCAAAGCTTTGGCAAAGGAAATTGCCCAGATTCATCTAACCAACCCGCGAGATTTTGCCACAGATAAGCACCGACGAGTTGATGATGAACCCTATGGAGGTGGAGTGGGAATGGTACTCAAGCCGGAACCGATTTTTGCCGCCATTGAGTCTTTACCCATCTTACCCCGACGAGAGATTATTTTGTTGACTCCTCAAGGGGAACGAATGCACCAAGGTTTACTCCGAGAGTTGGCGACCGATTACGACCAACTGATTTTGATTTGTGGTCATTATGAAGGGATTGACGAACGGATTACTCATATTGTGACTCGTGAAGTCTCTTTGGGTGATTTTGTCTTGACTGGGGGTGAAATTCCAGCCATGACCCTGATTAACGGTGTGATTCGTTTGCTTCCGGGAACGGTGGGTAAAGAAGAATCTCTCAAAGCTGAAAGTTTTGAACAAGGATTACTCGACTATCCTCACTACACTCGACCCGCCGAATTTCGCGGTTGGACAGTTCCTGATGTCTTGCTATCGGGAAATCATACCGAAATTGCTCTATGGCGACAACAACAGCAACTCCAGCGAACTCGCGAACGTCGTCCGGATTTGTTAGACGATCAGCCGTAAAATCACTGTAGGCAGACTAACCCAAGGATGAATCCTTACAGGGGGAAATACCCCCCCATTTGTTTTGTTCTGCTCTAGGCGAGAAATTTTAGTGAGAATTGATTCAGAATATTCCGCCGATTAAGGCTGTTTTTCTCGGCGATTTGTTGTATAATAAACTATTAAAACAATCCAATAATAGGAACAGCATCACATTAAGTCTGTGTTCACAGATTTAAGGTTCCTCAATCGTTCAGCGCTTCCTTTTTGAAAAGCCAAATATTCCGATTTCTCATCAATTTTTATCCTCAATTTTTGTGTTCAGGGTTTGTTAGAAGGGTATTGGATGTAGATAAGTCAGTTTTATCAGGTGCAGAAAATAGGGGCATTCTGACCCATGATTGGGTCTATTTTTAAGGTTTTTTAGCTCGTTCACCTCGGATTTTCGTCAATCCGAAATGATTTGGGGTCAGATTTTTATCAGTCTGGCTAACAGTTTAGTGCGTAAAAGGATAGATTTATGATCGTGACTCAATCCCTGGAAAAATACGAATCTTTTCAAATGCGGGTTCAACCCTTACTAGAAATCATCTATGATGAACCGACGGTAAAAACGTTACTCAAACAAATTTTTGCACTGCTTCAAGACTATTCCTCCGACTTCCACGAAGAAAATCTCAACAAATGGAGTCAAGACAATATTTTGCTGATTACCTATGGTAACAGTCTTCAAAAACGGGGAGAAACACCCTTAGTTACCCTCAAAAATTTCTTAGAAAAATATCTCAAAGACACGATTACAGGTGTTCACATTTTACCCTTTTTTCCCTACAGTTCCGACGATGGATTTTCCGTGATTGACTATCTCCGTGTTAACCCCCAGTTAGGAGATTGGGAAGATATCAAAAACATTGCTAATCAATTTGATTTAATGAGTGATTTGGTGATCAATCATATTTCTAGTCAGAGTGATTGGTTCCAACAATTTCAACGCGGTGAAAAACCCGGATGTGATTATTTTATCACGGTTGATCCAAAAACCGATTTATCTGCCGTTGTTCGTCCTCGTAGTACACCTGTACTCACACCTGTTGACACACCATCAGGCGAAAAACACGTTTGGGCGACATTTAGTGCAGATCAAATTGATCTTAATTTTGCCAATCCCAATGTCTTGTTAGAATTCATCAAAATCATTCTGATTTATATAGAGGAAGGTGCCAAATATATTCGCTTAGATGCGGTGGGATTCCTCTGGAAAGAAATCGGGACTTCTTGTATTCATCTTCCCCAAACTCATGCCGTAGTTAAACTGTTGCGGGAACTGGTACAACTGGTGAATCCTCATGTTGTTTTAATCACCGAAACAAACGTTCCGAATCGAGAAAATTTAAGCTATTTTGGCAATCGGAACGAAGCACACATGATCTATAATTTTAGCTTACCGCCTCTACTGTTACACGCGCTTTTACAAGGCAAATCAGACTATTTAAAAACCTGGATGATGAGTATGCCACCCGCTCCTTTAGGATGTGCTTACTTTAATTTTACGGCTTCCCATGATGGGATTGGTTTACGTCCAACTGAAGGGTTATTATCCGAACAAGAGTATTATACCATGCTCGAAACCATGCAACAATTTGGGGGAAAAGTGAGCATGAGAAAGAAACCCGATGGAAGTGAAAGCCCCTATGAACTGAATATTTCTCTATTTGATGCGATGAAAGGAACCGTCAAAGGGGAAGATAAATGGCAAGTTAAACGGTTTCTCTGTTCTCAAACGGTGATGATGTCTTTAGAAGGAATTCCAGCGTTTTATATTCATAGTTTGCTGGCAACTCCTAATGATTATTATAAACTCAAACTAACGGGAAGAAATCGTTCGATTAACCGTTCTGAATTGGATTTAAACGAACTCGAAGATAAACTGAGTCATCCTCATTCACCGCAATCAATTGTCTTTCGTGAACTTTGTCGTCGGATTCAAATTCGGCGTCGTCAAACTGCATTTCATCCGAATGCGACTCAATATACTTTACAACTCAAGCCCTCGCTGTTTGGATTTTGGCGACAGAGTATTATTCGCGATCAAAGTATTTTTTGTATTTTCAATTTAACGGATCAGCCGCAACTTTTACAACTTTCTGAGTTGAATTTGGTTTGTACTGATCCTTGGTGTGACTTAATTAGCGGAGAAAAGGTGGATGATATCTATTCTTGCTTGACGTTGCATCCCTATCAAGCCATTTGGTTGACGAATAAGTTCTAATCTGTCGTTAAACAATCCGTGACTCTGTTTTAACCTGATTTACATTAATACCCTTGGAGACGTTCGATTTGAGCGTCTCTTTTTATTTGTGAGTCGGGATAACATCTAAATCCGTAAAAATAATTACCCTATCAAAAAAGTTTGATGATAAGATAGAAAACTTAATCTGCTGTTAACATTGTATCTGATCTGACTTATGACTGTTACTGAACAACGGGTGCAGAAAGATCAAGTCCTTCGTTCCCATCTCTGGAAAATCATTGCATTTGATGTGCTTTTCATCGGGGCGATGATGATTCGTGCTATTCTCAATCAGAAAACTCCGATGCGATATTTTGGTGAAACAGGAATTATAAGCTGGTTTTCCTGTTTGCAGTTGTTGATTTTGGCGGGATTAGCATGGAAAATTTATCGCATCCGAAAATTAGCGCATATAGAAGAAACAAAAGGAAAGCACGCACCCCAAACGTTATGGAAACTGATTGCGATGGGATTTTTATTTTTAGCTGTAGATGAAATTGTGCAAATTCACGAAGCAACTGATATTTTGATTCATTGGATTTTTCAAATTCCAGATAACATTAAGTTTCTCCAACTTGATGGGTTAATTGTTGCGGGTTATAGTGCTATTGGTGCATATATTTTATACTCATTTTGGGATGAGTTTAAACAGTATCGCTCTGCTTTTTATCTATTTATTATAGGTTTTGCGCTGAAAGCAACGATGGTTTTAATTGATGTGAGTACAGACGATCAAACTGTTTTTTCATCTTGGTTTACCGATCCAAAAAGTCATAAACTCATGTATGACTGGGTACAAACGGTAGAAGAATCTTTTAAAATTTTAGCAGAAGGTGCTTTTATTGCTGCTTTTCTGGTTTGTGTTCAAATTGCCAAACGAATGACTCGGGCTGAAATAACGAATTAAAAATAACCCGTTAAAAATACAATAAACCCTCAAATTTTGACTGAGGGCTATTGTGATTAACTCTTTTTTAAACCTGCAAACCATACGGGTAGAAACCCGGTTTCTGCTAGAAACCGGGTTTCTGGTTTTTACCTCATACGAGCGCACACCGCTATAACTCTTTTTTAAACCTGCAAACCATACACCCAAATAATCAGTAAGGGTGTAACAAGAGTCAACAAAAGTGATAAGGGAGCGCCGACTTTTGTAAAGTCGAAAAATTTGTAACCCCCGGTACTATAAACCATTGTATTGGTTTGATAGCCAATGGGAGTCATAAAGCTACAAGACGCCGCTAATGTCACCGCAAACATAAACGCAAAGGGGTTTAAACTGAGGGTTTTAGCGACTTCAACGGCAATGGGAATCATCAACAAAACTGAAGCATTATTTGACAGAATCTCAGTCAATAATACCGTGACAATGTAGAAGAACGTTAAAATCCAATACCCGGAAAGATTACCGCCCACTGAGATCAAACCAGTGGCTAACCATTGGGTTGTTCCTGATTTTTCCATGGCAATTCCGAGTGGAATTAACCCAGCAAGTAGAAAAATGACATCCCACCGAACCGCACCATAAATTTCACCGGGTTTGAGACATCCCGTAACTACCATTAAAATAACACCCGCCAAAGAACTCACCAAAATGGGAATTAAATCAAACGCAGAAGTCAGAATAACACCTGCGACAATTGCAATGGCAATTTTGGCTTTATCTTGTCGTAAAGTTTCTACATCTCGTTGTTCAAGTACCAATAATTCTCGGGTTGTTTGTAAACCAATAAAGCTTTGCTTTGGGCCTTGAAGTAATAGCAAATCACCAAATCGTAAGGGCGTTTTTCCCAAACGTCCGCGTACTAATTCTGAACCCCTACGAATAGCAAGTACAGTAGCATTATACCGTTGTCGAAAGCGTAAATCTTTTAACGTTGTACCAATTAATCGAGAGTTGGAAAGAATTAATACTTCTCCAATTTTCTCCTCTCCTGAACTCAAAACAGATTCAATAGAGTCGCTTTTAAACTGTACATCGGGTAAGATATTCAGTCCTCGTTCTTCTCGAATTCTCAGCAAATCTTCTCGGCTACAGCGAATCATCAAAATATCACCTTCCCGCAATATTTTATCCGCAACAGGTTGAGGAAGGTGAACTTTATCTCGGACTAATTCTAAAACGTCTAGGTCAAATTTACGCTGAATTTCACTTTCTCGTAGTGTTTGTCCGACTAAACTCGATTGAGGGGTGATAATCACTTCACTCAGATAGTCATTAATTTCATAGTTTTCACCCAAAAAATCACTCGCATTTGATGTCCGTTTCGGGAGCAAATAGGGCGCAATAAATGAAATGTAAACTAAGCCAATCAAAAAAACAATTAACCCGACTTTTGTAAATTGAAATAACGTAAACGCGCCATAGCCTAGTTTTTCGGATAAACCACTCGCGAGAATATTGGTTGAAGTTCCAATCAGGGTAATCATCCCGCCTAAAATTGAAGCATAGGAAAGAGGAATTAAAACTTTTGAAACCGGGATTTTTTGCTTTTTGCACCAATCTTCGATAATCGGAAGAAAGATCGCAACAACTGCGGTATTATTAATGAAAGCACTAATCGGGCCAACAATCGCTCCCATGATAAAAATTTGCTGCGTCGGATGTGTTCCTCCCCATTTCATTAACCAGTCTCGAACGATTTGAATCACACCTGTACGAGTAATTCCCGCACTGAGGATAAACATCGCCATTACTGTGATAGTCGCGGAGTTTCCAAAACCCGAAATTCCTTCATTAGGAGTCACTAACCCTAATATCATCAGGAGAACCGTGACGCTTAATGCAGTCAAATCGACAGGCAACCATTCAACAACAAAGCTGATTAACGCTAAGATCAGTACACTGAGTGTGAGAACAATCGTCATACTAAAGTAATACCTGGTTGATTAACATTTAATGGGATATAGATTAGACAATCAGTTGGTTTTTCACTGATGACACTAAATCAAGTTGACTTTGATTTCAAAGCAACCTGAATATAAATCCTTGAAACTTGTGTGAAAGCTTGCCATCAAGTGACCCCGATCTCTGAATATTGTGAGGATGCCAATCGCCTCAAACGCTTTATATCCGAACGACTTGTCGCTTTCCTCTCGACAGTTCCCCATCCCGGACTTAACGAAACATTAATTAAATCTATCGGGAATGTTTACATTCATTTGCTATTCTTGCAATACACCCAGAGTTTTTGATTGGGCTATCGAGGACTGGCATTGATAAACCTGTTAAAGTGTTCTTCAAGTCTGATTCACAATGATAACTGTTTATCCTTGACAGTTATTGGTTGTTGATTTACACAATATAGCTAAACCTTCGAGTTATTCTCATCTAATCTAACATGGTCGTGTCTGATGTCAAATTGTGTTCAGATCGCGGAGTTGACTATACAACCCTGCAAGATCTCCTCGCCAATCGTCAATGGAAAGCTGCTAGCCGAGAAACCACTCGGGTGATGCTGATGGCGGCGCGTCATACTTCTGACAGTGAACTCAGTGGATCGGATATCGAAAAACTGCCTTGTTCTGACTTGCATACCATTGATCAACTTTGGGTTGCGTCTTCTAATGAACATTTTGGATGCTTCACCCAAGTATCTGTACAAATTCGACTTAACAACACCAGGGAGACTGTTTTTCATGCAGGTTGAGCGACTAGCCGTATTATCGGACAATTATATTTTTTTACTGCACGATCGCACGAGCAATACAGCCGCAGTGGTTGATCCAGCCGAAGCTACTCCGGTTCTCAAACGTCTGCGAGAACTTAATGCTGAGTTAGTGGCAATTTTGAATACTCACCATCATAGCGATCATGTCGGAGGAAATCGTCAACTGCTGGAACATTTTCCGCAAGCGACGGTTTACGGAGGGGCTGAAGATCAAGGGCGCATTCCGGGACAACAAGTGTTTCTCTCTGAAGGCGATCGGGTGAAATTTAGCGATCGCACTGGGGAAGTGTTTTTCATTCCCGGACATACAAGGGCGCACATCGCCTATTATTTTCCCCCTCAAACGCCGGAAGAAACGGGTGAGTTATTTTGTGGCGATACTCTATTTGCGGGGGGTTGTGGTCGTTTATTTGAGGGAACACCGCAACAAATGGTTACTTCTCTAACAAAGTTGCGGTCTTTACCCGATCAGACGAGAGTTTGGTGCGCTCACGAATATACCTTGAACAATCTTAA
This sequence comes from Limnoraphis robusta BA-68 BA1, assembly GCF_034932365.1. NCBI lineage: Bacteria > Bacillati > Cyanobacteriota > Cyanophyceae > Oscillatoriales > Sirenicapillariaceae > Limnoraphis > Limnoraphis robusta. The sequence goes on from NZ_JAYGHR010000041.1 coordinate 7,435, forward strand.
ATTTGCCCTCACCGTTGATGAAAACAATTCGGATTTAAAAAATCGTTTTGATCAGGTTAAAGTTGCTCGGAGTCGAAATGAAGCAACGATTCCTTCTACAATTGGAATGGAAAAGTTGACCAATCCGTTTATGCGTTGGGATGATCCGGATCTTCAATTGAGGGTAAAGAGTCAAGATCCTGTTCAAACCTTTGCTCGTTTGCGAGGGATGAAAGATCAATTCTAATCCTTGAGATTGACCACCAAGACAGGAAGACACAAAGAATTTTCTCTGTGTCTTTGGGGTTTTAATTTGCTATTTCGGTTTCCCTGTCGGTTAGATTAAAGGGCAGAAGGATAAACTTCGTCCGCTACAAATACAGGTCTATTTTCATACTCGGCTTGAATTTGTTGTTTCACATCTAAATCCCAAGTTAGATTATAATCGCGATCAAATTCAGCCTGAACAAAAGGACGCAAAGTTCCCACAATTGTCACGCTTTCGTCTTCATTGACTCTCGGATCGGGATTATTCGTAATGACTAATAAATCTTCACTTCCAAAAAGCTTTTCTTCATCGAGAGTAAAGACACCTGTACTCCTGATTTCTTCAACTTCTCCTTGTACGGCTATGCGCTGATAATAATATTTTTCAGGGTTTTGAGATAAATCACCCGGATCAGGTGATAGCGCTATCGATTTAGCAATCAGCGCAGGCTGTTGTTCATATTCTGTATAAAGATTCGGCTCGAAGTCTAAATTGTACTCTCTTTCTATTTCAGCAATGACAAAATTCCGAACTTCTCCAGTGACTTGAACTTGGGTTCCTTCTCCTTCAGGAAGGCTTATTTTCTTCCCTGAAGCATTAACAATTAGGATTTCTTCGCCACCGCCAAAGGTTTGTTCTCCATTCATCAAAAATGACGCCTCACCCACGACTTCTTCGACATCTCCTCGAATGGTGACGGTTTGACCAATATAATTAGAGGTTTCATCAGCCACTTCTTCTGCGGTGACATTTTCGGTAGCTTGTTCTCTCGTTGTCACTTCTGATGATGTACAAGCAGGTAGCAATAGAGCCATTAAAGATAATGCGATCGCTCCCAAACGAATATTTTTAGGATTTTCTAAGTTAGAATTGGGTAAGATATTATTCATGATGTTCGATTTTTAATTCAATTTATTACGACATAAACCTCTGGAAATAATCTCTATAATCAGCTTAAAGATTAGAATAGCTTGCTAAGTTTACCCTGTGATTTCGAGAGGTTCTATAAATATTAGTTTATCAGTTGAATCAAGGGAGTTGATTCCCTCTTAAGAAGGATTGGCCCTCTTTCAAAAGGAGGAGATTACAAACTATCCCTCTTCTGTCACTCTCCGAAATAAACAAGTAATAAAAAGTAGAGTTACCAGGGATTAAAATCCCTGTCTGAAAGTTAAAGTCCTCTCAAGAGGACTGAATTTAATTGATCAACTGGGTTGCGACTAACTGTTAAGTGTTAACTGAAAAAACTGGTCACTGGTGAGTGCAGTGCGTTGGGCGGGTTCCCCGACTTAAAGCAACTGCCGAACCCGAAGGGTAACTGATAACTGATAACTGTAAACTGCCTCTTGCCTCTTGCCTTTCCCTCTAACAATGAATATTTTTGAGATTACAATTCAACCCAAAACCGAGAAGGGCTGGCCTGTCGCCGTTAAACATACTCCGTCCCAGCAATTCTTTGTCCCTGTTTAATAAAGGAAAAGAATTGGAGGCTTTTCTGAATACAATTCGGGCGGGAAAAATTGTGCGGAAACACAAAGCCCCCAACTCCGAGGTTATGGGAGCCTTGGCAACCAATATTGATGAAGCCAGCTAAAGATCAAAAGCTGTGTGAAAATATTTCACCCGCCAGTGATTGAAGTTTGATTCTAGTTAAAAATAGGGAATTGGCGATCGCTTTCGATGGCCAACCCGCGACAGAATGCACAAGGCAATAATTTTGTCAATTCCTAAGTGCTAAATATAGATTTTTATTTCTTATCAATCCTGGGGTAAAAACGGATGGGATTCATTGGAGAAAAGCAAGGCTTAAACCCTCATCAGCTAGGAGTTTAAAGCTTGGCTTGTCCGGGTTGATAGAACCTGCTATTGACCCTGGAATCGGCTTAATAAGCGACATGGCGAAATATTTCCCAATTATTGCAATCGGTTTAAGGCCACGATCGGACTCCGCAACAAAAGTTTATAGAGTGGGGTTAATTGTTGTCCAAATCCTGAGTTTCCCCCCCCCAATCAGGGTTCTAGAATTGATTCCGGGAAAAGTAGACAAGAAAGTGAAATTGGACTCTTGACATCCGTACAACTCGGAAGTTAGATTAATTTTCAGGTCAAGCATCTATCATCGCTCAGTCACAGAATAATAAGCGTCCCAGCCGTTGTAGAGGGTGTAAAGTTGGGGCGGGATTACGAATAGATATTTGCAAAAATTTTCGAGCAGAAAATCTAGAATTCCCACAAAGCTTTGAAGTCTTTAAGCTTTGAAGTTTTTAATGGGACAGTTTACTCACGCGCATCAAAAAACTTTGAACTTCCTAAAAAAGGAGTAAAATGTGAGCCAAAGTAAAACAGTTTTGAAACGGGTTGATTGTCAGATCGCCTCGGAGACTTTTTACCAAAAATTGCCGCACACGCCCCTACCTTCAGGTATGGGGATATAAGGCTCTTTCTAATGCTATAATAACTCTACTGGCAGGGTATTCAACCAGTTGAAAAACCCAGCATCTAATCGATGCAATGAACCTTGAAAACTTAAGGTACGGGGTTCTTGCTCTGAATGCTTTGGCCATATAAAACCTTAAAGCACCAAGTACAGAGAATCAAGCATTTTTTTCTCAAGTACGGTAGGGCATACCGAAACTATCTCTGAAATGAGATGAACGACTGGGGAGACTCACCCCTCTGGAGTAGGTTAGGAAACTAGCTTGCTGTAAGGGTTGTCAATGAATCAGTAATCCAAAGCCGTGAGGCTTGGAGAATCCCCTTTCTTTAGAAATGGGGAGTATGTCAAAACAACGGTTCTCTTTTCGCTCCCGAAGGAGTGGCCAGCGTTCACCCGGTGGAGTACGGGGAACGGTGTCAAGGAAACGCCAACTGCGTCCCCATCTGTCCGGTTCAAGCCAAGTACGACGCCCGAAAAACCCTGAACAGCATCGCCTTTCCCGATCGCGTTCACCTGCTGACCCAGACCGTCGCCTCCAAGGTGGAAATCGACCCCGAAACCGGTCGCGTCACCGCCATTCAATACAAACACTACAAAGATAAAAGCTCTCCCCAGCATACGGTGGGAACCGTCAGGGGCCGTTTATTTGTGCTGGCAGCCAACCCCGTGGAAAATGCCAAACTGATGCTGGCTTCCAACTTACCCAGCACTAGCGGACTGATGGGCTGCAATCTGATGGATCATCCCTTTCTGCTGGCTTGGGCGTTGATGCCGGAAGTCACCGGTACGATGCGGGGGCCGCTCGTGACTTCGGGGATTGCCAGCTTCCGCACCGGACAATTCCGCAAGGAACAGTGCGCCTTTGGAATTGATATCCACAACGATGGTTGGGGATGGGCGGGAACGGGAGCGACGGATATTGTCAGAGAGGCGATCGATAAAAACCGCAAGTATGGCTCCGAACTCCGCTCTGAACTGGTCAGCCGGATCTCCCGCCAATTGTTGCTAGCTTTCATGTGCGAATTGCCCGCAGATGCCAGCAACCGAGTTAGCATCCATCCCGACTACAAAGATCAACTGGGCAATTATCGCCCCGTAATTCACTTTGATGTCCCCGATTACTGTAAAAAAACGATGGCGTACTCCCGCCAGCTTTCTCGGAAAATCTTCGAGTGTTTGGGCGCGGAAGATCATACCCACTACGATAAGTCCGACCCCGCCTATTTTGAGTACGAAGGTGAGGGCTATTGGTTCCGGGGCGGAAACCACTTTTCAGGAACTCATGTGATGGGAACGACGAAATACAACTCGGTTGTGAATGCTCAACAGCGTTCTTGGGACCACGAAAATCTTTACCTGCTCGGTTCGGGAAGTATGCCCTCCATCGGCAGTTCCAACACGACTTTGAGTATTGCCGCCCTCGCTTTTCTCGCTTGCGAACAGATGCTCAAGGATTTGAAAGCTTAGGCTCAAAAAACAACAAACCCAGAAACTCTCGCCAACAGAGGTATTACCCATGACCGATCGTTTAAGGTTGATTAAAACCGTCGAGGACCTGCATTACTATCTGATTCACGGGATGATGATAGAACACGCAACCTTTCCCCCTTACATCACCGCCCTGTATTCTCTCAAACCCGGATCGAACCTGGAAGCATTCCACGTTATTCGCGCCGTTGCGGTCGAAGAAATGCTCCATCTCACCCTCGTGGCTAACGTGTTTAATGCGGTTGGGGGAGATTGGATTGACATACTCCCCATTTCTAAAGAAAGGGGATTCTCCAAGCCTCACGGCTTTGGATTACTGATTCATTGACAACCCTTACAGCCAACTGGTTTCCCAATCAACTCCAGAGGGGTGAGTCTCCCCA
>NZ_JAYGHR010000042.1:0-11876 GCF_034932365.1 Limnoraphis robusta BA-68 BA1
CAGTTGAAAAACCCAGCATCTAATCGATGCAATGAACCTTGAAAACTTAAGGTATGGGGTTCTTGCAAGAAATGCTTTGGCCATATAAAACCTTAAAGCACCAAGTACAGAGAATCAAGCATTTTTTCTCAAGTACGGTAGGGCATACCGAAACTATCTCTGAAATGAGATGAACGACTGGGGAGACTCACCCCAAAGAGCGTAGATTGGGAAACCAGTTGGCTGTAAGGGTTGTCAATGAACCAGTAATCCAAATCCGCTCGTGTTTGGAGAATCCCCTTTCTTTAGAAATGGGGAGTATGTCAATCAGTATCGGATGATTGAGAACAACGTTGAATAACCAACCCTTCATTTCCTCGGAGTTCAAGAATATCGCCCAGTTTGCCACCGTGGCGATCCATAAACGTAGACAGAAGAACAGTTGACTGATGACGAAACTCAATCGGTAAAACCCATTCCTGATATTCTGAACTGAAATTCAGAGCGATAATCAACTCCGAGTTTTCGTTAAATCGTCGGTAGCAGAACAGTTGAGAGGGTGAGTATAAAGCAATGTAGTCACCGAGTTGCAAAACTGAATGTTGCCGACGTAAGCGTAATAATGCGCGGGTCAACGACAGAAATGACCGAGAATCCTGCTGTTGCGCCTTGACATGGAGATGGCTGTAATCATAAGTAATGGGTAGCCAGGGCGGGACGGATTCAGGACAAAAACCCGCATGAGGCGAGTTATCCCAAAGCATTGGTGTGCGTTCAGTATCGCGTCCAACTCCAATACCGGGAGCTTTAATTTCCCAAGGGTCTTGGATATGTTCGGAGGGAATCCAGGCATCTTCCATTCCCAACTCTTCTCCGTAATAGATTGTTGGCGTCCCCCGCAGGGTGAGCAGTAACATCATCCCAATTCGGGCTTGAGCAATCCCAATTCGACTGGCGACGCGATGTTTGTCGTGATTACTCAATGACCAATTCGGCCATGCCCCTTCTGGTAAAAGTCTCTCGTAACGATCGACCACTTCTCGGACGTACTCTGCATTCCATTGACAGTCCGATGACATCAATTCAGAATTGAGGGGTAAGTGAAATTCGTCATTGGCACCGTAGTGCTTGACAATTTCTTCCAATGACTTATACAGTTCAGCCATCAACAGGCGATCGCCATCATACTTCTCTACAAGCGATCGCAGCATTCGATTGTAATCGTGAATTTCCGGTATGTTTTTACTGAAGACTTCAAACAAGCGATCGGAGGGTTCCATGCCGGGATGCCAGTCTGGATTTACCGGATTATCTCGAAACTGGGGATCTTTGAGGGCGCGATATGCCGCATCAACCCGAATTCCATCTATGCCTCGCTGTAACCAGAAATGCAATACATCCAACATGGCTTGCTTTGCACCATTGCTCCGCCAGTTAATATCCGGTTGTTCCTTGAGAAAAGAATGGAGATAATATTGCTCTCTCTTGGGTTCCCATTCCCAGGCAGAAAGCCCATCAAAACGGCCAATCCAATTATTCGGAAGCCCTCCCTCTGGCGTGGGATCTTTCCAAATGTACCAATCTTGTTTGGGGTTAGAGGGGGAACTGCGGGATTCAATAAACCACGGATGTTGATCGGAGGTATGGGCAGCCACAAAGTCAACCAAGATCTTGAGATTGGAATCATGCAAACATTGGATTAAGCGATCGACATCCGCAAGCGTTCCAAAAATCGGGTCAATATTGGTATGGTCGCTAACATCATAACCAAAATCAGCCATGGGAGAGGGATAGAAAGGTGTTACCCAAACCGCATCAATCCCCAGCCATTTTAAATAATCGAGTCGCTGGATAATACCCTGAACATCACCGATGCCATCTCCATTCGAGTCCTGAAAGCTGCGTAAGTAAATCTGATAAATCACACCAGACTTCCACCAAGGAGCATGAGACATGGTAGGCATAGGTCATTCACACCAATAAGAGAAAGGGAAAATTTCTGCCTTGAGTCAGGCTATTTTGCACGCTACCTAAGCTACCATGAGCATGGCAAACGGGTAAAGACTTGCCTGCCCAGACTGATGCTACTGTCAGTTTTGACATACTCCCCATTTCTAAAGAAAGGGGATTCTCCAAGCCTCACGGCTTTGGATTACTGATTCATTGACAACCCTTACAGCAAGCTAGTTTCCTAACCTACTCCAGAGGGGTGAGTCTCCCCAGTCGTTCATCCCATTTCAGAGATAGTTTCGGTATGCCCTACCGTACTTGAGAAAAAAATGCTTGATTCTCTGTACTTGGTGCTTTAAGGTTTTATATGGCCAAAGCATTCAGAGCAAGAACCCCGTACCTTAAGTTTTCAAGGTTCATTGCATCGATTAGATGCTGGGTTTTTCAACTGGTTGAATACCCTGCCAGTAGAGTTATTCTAGCATTAGAAAGAGCCTTATATCCCCATACCTGAAGGTAGGGGCGTGTGCGGCAATTTTTGGTAAACAAATGTTACTATAAGCTCGTGTTAATTCTGACCGGGTGGAATGGGTCAACAGTAGAATATCAGTCTCAATTGGACATTTGGGGGGTTACATTGCTTCAATACGACTTTCTCTCTCGCTTTCTCAAAGTCGCCTCTGTTAACGTGCTGTCGAATATTACAATTCCCTTGTCAGGGGCAATTAGTGTTGCTTTTCTGGGGCATTTGTCAAGCATTAGCTATTTAGCCGGGGTAGCACTGGGTGCTATTTTGTTTGATTTTCTCTACGAGAGTTGTGCCTTTATCAAATCGGGAACTACTGTGATGACCTCTCAAGCGGTAGGACGTGAGGATCGAGAAGCACTGCTTCTAGCCGGATTGCAAAATGCCTTAATTGCTTTGGGCTTTGGGATGCTTTTTCTGCTGCTGCAATATCCTATCGGAAAGCTAGGTTTTTTCATGTTAAACGGTACTCCAGATGTGGAACTTGCGGGTCTTACTTATTTTAATATCCGGATTTGGGCAGCACCTGCGGCGTTAGTCAACTTAGTTTTAACGGGATGGCTACTTGGGCAAGAACAAAATGGCAAAGTTCTTTCACTGACGATTATTGGAAATGTCGCCAATATTGCACTCAATTACCTCTTCATTGTCCGTTGGGATTTGGCAAGCATGGGAGCGGGGTTGTCACAAGCGATTAGCCAATACATCATCTTATTTGTAGCACTTGTGATGATTTCTCGACAAGTTTCGTTAAAAGAAATAATTGCTTTAACCGAAAAAGTGCTAAATTTATCGGCTCTGAAAACTCCTTTTATTTTGAACCGCAATCTATCCGCTCGGTCTGTAGTGATCGTCTTGATGTTTATCCTTTTTAGTGCTTTTGGTGCAACATTTGGAACAGACATTCTCGCTGAAAATGTTTTGCTTATTCAAATTGTTGCCATCAGTATGTATATGTGTGACGGTGTAGAATACGCAACGACTACTCTAACAGGTAACTTTAAAGGACAAGGAGCAACTCATAAATTTCTGCCGCTTTTGCAAACAGCATTAGGAACAAACCTTACTATTGCTTTAGTCATTGGGTTGACTGCTTTCTTTTTTCCTGGCCCCTTATTTCATCTATTCACTAACCATTCTGAATTAATAGAATCTATTAGCGTTTATACGCCTTGGATATTACTCGTTGTCGTAGGTTCAGGATTTGCTTATGCTCTAGATGGGTATTTCGCTGGCTTAGGAGAAGCGGTTGCTGTTCGCAAGACATACCTAATCAGTGGGTTTATCGGATTAAGCTTACTTTGTGTATCAACCTTTTATTTGCACAGCAATCATTTTTTGTGGTTGAGTTTGTCAATGTTTATGTTATCTTGCACGTTAGGTTTGGGAATACAGGTTCCCATGACATTACAATCTAATCCGGAAAAGGAGGCGGTTACTAACTGATGAAATACAGAAAATTGGGCAACAGTGAATTACTCGTTTCTGAAATTAGTTTGGGTTCTTGGGGTGTTCACGAGGGGGTAGAAGATCGCAATGCCAAAGCCTGCATTTACAAGGCTTTTGACGTTGGAATTAATTTCATTGACACGTCTAATTCCTATGCGGCGGGTGGTGCTGAGTCGTTTCTGGGGGAAGTGTTACAAGGCGTTGAGCGCTCGTCCTATCTCCTGGCCACGAAGGTCTTTTTTCCCACCTCACCGACTGACAAGGGACTCTCAGCCCCCCAAATCAGAAAACAAATTGATGCGTCCTTAACTCGGTTGCGGACTGATTATGTTGATCTGTATCAATGTCATCGCTACGATCCGGATACACCGTTGGAAGAAACCATGATGGCACTGACTGAGGTCGTGCGTCAGGGAAAAGTGCGTTACATTGGCTTTAGCGAGTGGAGTCCAGAACAAATTCAAGCCGCTTGCGATCTTGCTGATGTAGAACAGTTTGTTTCGAGTCAACCTCAATATTCGATGCTGTGGCGTGACCCGGAAGCTGAAGTGTTTCCCTTGTGTGCAGCCAATGGAATTAGTCAGATTGTTTGGTCTCCCCTAGCGCAAGGTGTACTAGCAGGTAAATACGAACCTGGACAAGTTCCCCCAGAAAATTCTCGTGCGGCTAATGATAAAATGAATTGGTACTTATTGCAGGAGTTGTTTAGCGATCGCATTCTCACCGCAGTCCAGAAATTGAAACCCATTGCCCAAAACTTAGGATTAAGTATGCCACAGTTGGCTTTGGCTTGGGTACTCCGCACTGAGTACGTTTGTTCAGCTATTATTGGTGCGAGTCGTCCGGAACATATTGTGGATAACGTCACAGCATCAGGAGTCAAACTCGATACAGATGTATTGGCAACAATTGATCAAGTCCTCTTACCAGTTGTTCACAAGTGATTCACGCTTCGTGTATGATTGAGCCGTTAAAGTAGAAATAAAATGCTATGAGTAATTTAACAAATAAAGATGTCGTCAGACAGTTTTTTGAAATCTATAACAGTCAAGATTACGAAGCAGCATACAAATGTATGGCGTCGAATTATTTAGATCATGGACTTCCTCAAGTACAAAGTGTTGAGGATGCAATTAAGATCTTGAAATCGACTCACACATCCTTTCCAGATATTAAAGTGGTCATCGATGATCTAATTGAAGAAAATGACAAAGTTGTATTTCGAGGTCACTTTAGCGCTACCCATCTCGGTGAGTTTGTTGGTATCGCTCCCACTGGTGTGAGAGTAGAATTTGAGGCATTAGAAATCTTCAAGATTGAGAATCAGAAGATTACAGAATCTTGGGGGTATTGGCCGATGTCGGAAATTGTCCACCAGATTCAGGCTTCTTAACTTTTAAGAATTTAGATTGGCTGTGAGGATATCCATAGTTTCAAGATGACTTGTATCATTCCAGACAACAAGACTCCAACACCCGTTAACATACTCAAAACAGCAGAAGCTTGCATGATGCAGCTTGAAGCGCCAACCATTTCCCGGTGGAAGATTAAACACCATTTCAGAGAAATTCATTAAGACAAAACCATGAGTAACCACCACAACGGTTTCATCTAAATGTCGTTCAGCAATCCGATTCAACGCACGATAGCCTCTGTCCCGACATTGCCTTAAACTTTCTCCTGCTGGGATGACGTATTCATAGCGCATCTGTTTATGGTCTTGCCGTTCCTTTGGAAACTTCTCGTCCATTTCAGAAAATGTGAATCCCTGAAATATTCCCATATTCCACTCCCGTAATTCCGAGTCAAAAATAACATTCTTTCCACAAATTTCAGCAATGATGTTGGCTGTTTGAACCGCACGACCCAGATCACTACTGTACAAAGTGGTGAATGAAAGACGACGTAAACGATTAGCAATGGCTTGAGCCTGTTCAATTCCTTTGGGAGTTAATAGACTATCAAGTTGTCCCATTACCTTGTCTTGTTGATTCCAGTCGGTTTCCCCATGGCGCACAATAATTAGTTTCATTTCTGGCTATCGTATTAATGATGCTTGAGCAGTAAGAATCCATTTCTACAATATCCTTCTGATTTTAAGGCCAGTTTAACATGAGTTAAACATCTGCTTAGGTGCCGCGAGCCTCAAGAAAGAATCTAATTTATTGAGTATTTTTATTTCCAACCCCTGACGAAACAGGATACCCGTTTCTTTCAAACCAATCCTGATATTTCGTCTCGATTTGTTTCACTAAATCCCGATCCAGATAGTTCATCCAATAACCATGACCACCATCTGTAATATGATTAGGGTGGAAAAGATTAGTTTTGTGGTGAACATCATCTTTCTCCCCCTCACTATTGTAAGATAAACTATCAATTTCTTCAACGATGGCTAACGCATTAACAGAACCGATGTCACAAACTTGTGCTAATTTTTCAATCACCCTGTTTTTTTCATTTAAAATACTGTCATAAGGTACAACTAGGTCTGCGACTTCAATCCATTTTTCGTGCATTCGGATCAGATAGTCCGCCGACTCCAGGGAGGGAGGATTTCCAAAGATTCTTAAGGCACTTGCCATTGCATCTCGAACATCTCTATAAGAATAGACAATTACATCTGCTCTCTCGACAATCCCTGGGTTAAAATCATGTATTTTGATCAGGGTATACTGTTTCTCTGGGATCAGCTTATCCTTCCAATCTCCGGACCATCCACAACTCAAATTCTCCTTGATAGTCGGTGAACTAGAAAGCACTAGGCGAGTCGCATTGTACAACCAGGTACTCCCGGATCTCATCATACCTGCGGCAACAATTAACTGCGATGTCATAGCAATATTTTCTCCTTTTAGATGATTGTTAACCATTGCTCAAAAAAAACCTCTATCTTGAGTTCAAGAATATAATTCAAGAATATAAAAGTTTTACCAATGCTCTTCTCGCTGAAGTTCCTTCCAAAAATAGCTAGGTTTTATTTTATGTAAAAGAGGTAATCCAGTGCGGAGAGCGGCTAGTTTTTCACCGTGATCGTACAAACAGAAAGCATAATAAAATAAAGCATAGTTTGTAGCGATTCTTCGTTGTGTTACTGCATCTTGTTGTAAATTCAGATAGGGTGGTATATTAACCCGATTTAGGGTTGGCAAATTTGGACGGGATGACTTAGCCGTTTTATTATAAATATCAAAATAAACTTGAGGTAAGTCTTTATAAGACTCTTCCCAAGTCCAAGATTGACGGATTTCTTGCAGTAAAGCTTGCGCTCTGTCTTGGGCTATTTTAGGGTTGTCCATATTATCAATAACGGCTTCTGCTATTTCTTGAGGATCGAATCCTGAAAGAACTTTTCCACATCCGGGTCTTTTGAGAATATCTACAGCGATACCGACGGGAGTTGATATTACAGGAATTCCACAAGCTCCGGCTTCGAGTAGGGTTAAGGGGCCTCCTTCTATGCGTGATGCGATCAAATACAGATCCAGTTGATTATAGTATTTAGGCACATCTTCTCGCGGTACACTGACCTTGTAGGTGACCTGACAACCCAGTTCTCTTAATGCAGGGACTAAATTTTTCCATCCGTAACCCATAATCAAAAAAGCGGGTTTATATCCAGCTTCTACTATGATTTTTGTCGCTGCTATTAGTAGTCTACTACCTTTGCGATCGCTACGACTACTCGGACGTTGAGTTCCAAAAAAACCAATCACAAAATTATCGCGGGACTTGGGATTGGGTTTTGGACAAAAGACTTTCGGATCGACTCCATTGGATAAAAGACTGATTGTTGCTTTTTCCGGTTTAAGCTGTTTCACCTCGGGTTCTAAAATTTTAGAAACATAAAATATGTGATCGACCAACTGCAACTGTTCCGGTATTTCTTTAAAGTTCCAATGGTGATAGCTGGTTAGAATTGGACGAATCTCAGCCGCTTTTTTGATGTGTTCATAGGAGAAGGATTGAACATCAATAACAAAATGAACCAAGTCCACAAATTCTAACATTTCCGGACAGGTATCCATCATTTCTATAAACTGATTCATATAAACCCACAGGACTTCTATTCCTTGAGGTTCCACAACAGAAACAGCCTCTCGGACTAAGACTTCCAGACTGCCACGCGGTAAGTTAATGATAAAAAGAACTCTCATCATACGAATTGATTTAGAATTTACCCTGAAAATTGATTGTCAAATTAATAAATAGTCTCAACTCTAGTATGATCCTGGACGGCTTTTTTCAAAAGTCATGCTGTAACATTAACCATGAAATCCTCAAAGGTTACTTCAAATCCATCTCCATCTGGGGAAGCACACATAACGCCAATTTGAATTGTTTCATAGGGGAAATAGGTCATTCTCAGCAAAGCATAGTTAGACACTTCATTTAAGTAGAAAATCTGGATTGCTTCCTTAGAACGTTCAACCCGCATCTGTAAAACGTCGGGAGGATTTTGCAAGGGAATTACTGACCAATCTGAATAATCATGGGTAACAACAGCACTTAGATTTTGTACCCCATCAACGTATTCAATGCCTGTCTTAATCCAATGCTTTTCATCAACGCGCAACATAATCCCCGCTTGGTCATAGATATCTTTATAATCACCACGTATTTTGACTTCTACCACAAAATCAGTGCTAATCGAATCAAAATAAAAATGCCCCGTATCACGAATAAACCCATAATGAGTCATTCGCCAAAAATCGGTTTTGGGGGATGTTTTGACAATCAAGCGATTGTCTGAATCAGTCCATTGGGCGGGTTCATTAAGCCATTGCATAGGGTTTTATCTTGTTCAAATTTTTAACAATCAATGGTGTCAGGTACTTTTTATTTATCCTTCACCAATGATATTGCACTAAGTATTCTAAGCCTAAACGAGAGGAAAACATTAAAGCACAGGGTTCTTGTTCTCCAGGTAAGCGTCCATATTCTAGCAGAGCCTCTGCTTCCGCTTTACTGCGAATCCTAATTAAACTGGAATGTTCCTCCCACTCACCTGATTGAAAATGATGATCCGGCATTTCTGTTTGTACCACAAAAACCAAATCAACTTCTCCAGTAATTGGGTTGCCAGATATGCCAATAAATCGAGTATTTGTCTCGTTTAAAGTCATGGCAATCTTCACTTCTTCCCGCAACTCCCGTTGAGCATCTTGATAAAAATTGATCTCTTGAACGGTGGGAGAAAATGTTGCCCAACCCGCTACAAAATTGAGAACGCCTCTATAATCGGATGAATTCAACCGTTTGCCAATGTAAACATTACCCTCGGTTGTCACCGGAACCACCCCAACCCCAACTCCTCTGGCAAAATAGGCGTAGGGATCTTGATAAGTTATTAATCCCCGCAGCATCAGCTTTAACGATTCCAACGGACTACGAGTTATATCCAGACGACAGCGGGGGTAGCTAGTCAGCCCAACTTCCAGGGTAAGGGTGTCTTGACTGCGAGACCAAAATCCAGCCACTCCAGCCCCAGACCAGCGGACTTTGCGATCGTCATAACTTCCCGGTTGGGTGCCATCTGAGAGGATACCCCTGCGAATCTGAGGATTAATCACCGCTTCCAAATAAGCTTGGAACTGAGTGTCAATTGGTTCGCCATCAAGATTTTGAGGGCCGTGTCCTTCCCGCACTTGAATTTGGGTGATGTTTGCCGTCTCATGGGGAGAAATTAAGTGAAAAAAGTCGCAGCCTTTTATCAAGGCTTCAGATAAGACTTTACCTTGGGGCAAATCTGCTACAGCCGCAACAACCTGTTCGTAGCAGGCAAGATATTCAGAGGTTTGAGAAAGGGGGGATTCAGGCACTTTCGGCTTGTTCACGAGACTGATAGAACTGGTGAATTTGAGCGATGATATAATCGAGTTCCTCATCGGTCAAAATGTAAGATGACGGTAAAGAAAGTCCTGTCTCATAAGCAGATATGCTAACTGAATAATCCACACTTGGATCGGCCCAGCCTTCATAGCAGGGTTGAAGATGAAGCGGACAGAAAAGGATGCGGGTTTGAATTCCCTGATTTTTTAAATAGTCAGCCAGTTCAGCGCGGTTTTCCGCGTAAAAAGAAGTAAACCAGTAGACAGGCTCACAGCGCTCATCTATCAAGAACGGCTTCAACTGGGTCACGTCTGCCAAGCCAGCCATATAAGCTTCGTGAATTTGCCGCTTGCGTTCAATAATGGCTGGTAATTTTCTCAGTTGAGCAATACCCACAGCCGCCTGCATTTCCGTCATGGAAAAATTAAACCCGATGTGTTCATGGACAAAGGTACCGCGACGCGAGCGCCCATGATTCTTAAGCCGCCGGCAGGTTTGGGCAATAATATCACTGTCGGTGGTGATAATTCCTCCTTCTCCACAGGTGATGGTTTTGTTGCCATAGAAGGAAAATGCTCCCGCATCGCCGTAATAGCCGACATGACGACCATTGAACTTGACACCTATTGCCTGAGCGGCATCTTCAATGACTTTTAAGTTAAACTGTTCGGCAAAGGCTAAAACCGCTTCCATATCGGCACTTTGACCATATAAATGGACGGGCATGATCCCCTTGGTGTTTTCATTGACCAACTTGGCGGCAGCTTCAACATCAATACACAGGGTATCGGCTTTCACGGGACAAAAAATGGGTTTAGCCCCGGCCATAATCACCGCATTGGAAGATGCCACAAAGGTCATGTTGGGAACAAGCACTTCATCGGCCTGACCAATATCGAGCGCTTTTAAGATACAATACAAAGCAGCGGTGCCATTGCATACGGCGATCGCGTGTTTGGCTCCCGTCAGGTCTTGAATCTGGGCTTCAAACTCAGCGGTTACTTGATTTTCGGTTAAGTAGGTTGATTCCATCACCTTCTTAACTTCTAGCCACTCGCTATCATCAATCCAGGGTTGGATCTGAGGAATCATCTAATTTTCTCCTAAAATATTTGGGTTTAAAAAAGCTTTTAGCTCTAGGATTTTTCCGTTCCTATTCGATTCAATTGGTCTGAAAATTCACCGCAGAAGCTATAGCGTTTCTCAAAGTTCTGAGGTACACAATCGTAAACTTTCTTCTTGCCGATGGTCAAAGATTCTGTACTTTACCCCGATGAAATTGCTATAGATTTGACAGTAGATTTCTATTGCTTAATTTCCGACAGCGTGTGGAGATCGGGGTTGATTGGATCAAAGGGAACATCTAGTAGGGCAACTTGCTCACTGTCTTCGAGATAGCGCAAGGTATGCAGCATATAAGGTTTAATCTCAATTCCTTCTCCGGAGTTCAAAACAAACTGTTGTTTTTGTTCCGGGTTTTGGCAATGTTGCAGTTCGACTTCAGCTTTACCTCGCAGCAAAAAGATCACTTCTTGGGTTCGCTTATGAAAATGACCACCTCGAACTTCACCCGCCTGAGTCGCGACAAAATTAACTTCTTGCCAAGACCCTTGGTTAACTAAGCCCCAAAATGAACCTCTATGATCGGAGCGATTCATATAACAAGAAATTTTCGGAATTGGCATCACTACTACTCCTTGATCTACACCCAATTCAAACAATACAGATGGATTAACAAACAACTGAGGCTTAACACCTCAGCCAGCTTTACCTGCTTATTTCTCCCAAAATTCCCTAAGCAAACTTGGGGAACTCGCGCAGAGAGTCAAGCTACGGTCTTTTAATCTAAAGACTAAGTTAATATTTGCTTAGTAATTAGTAATAAGATTAAGCAGATATTCAGCATTTCGATTATAAATTTTATGTGACCCCTCACAATTTGTCAAGTTTTTTTGTTGCGAAGCTTCTGCTTCTTTATCTGGGCTTGCCAACTCTACGGTCTAATCA
Source organism: Limnoraphis robusta BA-68 BA1 (assembly GCF_034932365.1). Taxonomy (NCBI): domain Bacteria; kingdom Bacillati; phylum Cyanobacteriota; class Cyanophyceae; order Oscillatoriales; family Sirenicapillariaceae; genus Limnoraphis; species Limnoraphis robusta. The sequence goes on from NZ_JAYGHR010000042.1 coordinate 11,744, forward strand.
AACGAGAGTGAAGCACCTGTCGCCAACATTTCATTTATGGCGCAGGCTTCCTGCTTCATTGACAATTGCCTCTACCAAACACAGTGTCCGGCTTTGGACTTACGCTGTCTTCACAGGCTAGAACGCCACTTCC
>NZ_JAYGHR010000043.1:0-11524 GCF_034932365.1 Limnoraphis robusta BA-68 BA1
TAAAAAGCCTGTCTGACCGGGTGCTGCCGACAGTCCGGGGTGATGCAGCGCAAAGTCCGATCTCGGCGGTTTCCGTCGAGAAGGAACTTTGCAAGACAGGAACGAAACATTAATACGGTTTATACCGTGTTATATCAGTTTTATAAAGCAGAACAGAAGTTAGACCCAATCAGACGGGGTAGGGATAGGGGAAGCTTCAACAGCCGGGAAAACCCGTCAACACCCACTCCCTTTATTTGTTCCGTAGTCCTTGGTAAAATCTCCTGCTAAACATCTCAAATGCCTGATAGAGAAAGTCAAGAATTGACCAGAACCCCCCCAAAAAAGCCTGTAAATATAAATAGGGACAGATGCCCCACTCATTAAACTTATGCTGATCAGAGGAGATAGAATATGCAGCAGTTGACGTCTCAAGCCCTTGAACAAGTGATACCCCCACCCACTCAGACCTCAATTTTAATCATTGGGGGAGCAGAAGATAAAGTTCATGGACGTGAGATTCTGCAAACCTTTTTTAACCGAGCAGGCGGGGTGAAGGCAGAACTTGCCATTATTCCATCGGCATCCCGAGAACCTGCTCTTCAAGGGGAACGTTATCAAAAAATTTTTGAGGAGATGGGGGCTAAAGAGATCAGGATCTTTGATATTCGCGAACGCCATCACTGCGAGAACGCTGAGTGGCACTCTTTCCTAGAATCCTCCTGTACAGGGGTGTTTATGACGGGTGGAGATCAACTCCGCCTGTACAGTTTGCTGGCCGATACTCCCCTAATGAGCAAAATTCGGGTCGCCGCTCGTGAAGGGAAAATAGCGCTCGCTGGAACCAGTGCAGGGGCAGCCGTAATGAGTCATCACATGATCGCAGGCGGAGGCAGTGGAGAATGCCCTAATCGTTCCCTGGTCGATATGGCAACGGGTTTGGATATCATACCCGAACTGATTGTCGATCAACACTTTCACAACCGCAACCGTTTGGGTCGCTTGATCAGTGCGATTATCTCTCATCCCGAATGTCTGGGCTTAGGGATAGATGAGGATACTTGTGCCATGTTTGAGGCTCAAGAAAGACTCAAAGTGATTGGCAAAGGCACCGTCACCATTATCGATGCCACTGAAATGTGTTATACCAACGCCTCTAAGGTGGGAGCGGCTGATCCGTTGAGTTTGTTTAATTTGCGAATTCATATTCTCTCTCACGGTGATCAATATAACATTCGCACCCGGGTTCCGACAGCAGCACCGAGCTTGTAGATCACAACGACTCGAACCTCATATTTTTTCCCAAAGAAATGGAACAAAAGGTGCTGCTGAAATGGTAAGGCTCAGGGAGCTGCGGGTAGACAACCGATCCAAAATTGACGGTCAAACTCCTGTAGCTCCTATAACCCTCGCCAAAAATCTAACTGAATTTTTCTAGTCAGATTGCTCAACTGTTCATCAAGAACAGTTACGATGTATTTTAAAGTTAGAAATTGATAAAAGTAGAAGTATCACTCTGGAAAATTCCGGCATCACCCACTCACAGACAGATATGAAAATTCTTAAAGTCCTGACATTACGCGGCCCTAACTACTGGAGCATTCGACGGCACAAGCTGATCGTCATGCGCCTTGACCTCGAAGACCTTGCGGAACGCTACTCGAACGATATTCCAGGCTTCTACGAAGGTCTAACTTCTGCACTCCCCAGCTTGGTAGAACATCACTGTTCCCCAGGAGTCAGAGGCGGGTTTCTCAGTCGGGTGCAACGCGGCACGTTAATGGGACACATCATCGAACACGTCGCCCTCGAACTCCAGAACTTGGCGGGAATGTCAGTCGGGTTTGGTCGGACAAGAGAAACCGCCACACCCGGAATTTTCCAGGTTGTCTATGAGTATCAAAGTGAAAATGTCGGTCGCTATGCAGGTCGAGCCGCCGTGCGACTGTGCCAAAATATCGCTGAAACCGGAACTTATTCTGCTGAAGAACTCAACCAAGATATCGAAGACCTCAAAGAACTCAAAGCTCAAGCGGCTCTCGGCCCAAGTACCGATACCCTCGTCGGTGAAGCCGAAGCCAGAGGTATTCCTTGGTTAGAGTTGAATACCCGCTTTATGATTCAACTCGGCTATGGGGTTAATCAAAAGCGCCTTCAAGCCACGTTGAGCGGGAATACCAGCATCTTAGGCGTTGAACTGGCCTGCGACAAAGAAGGCACCAAACAAATTCTGCGAAATGCCGGGATTCCTGTCCCTAGAGGCACCGTGATTCGCTACTTTGATGAGTTGAAAGATGCCGTTGATTTTGTCGGGGGTTATCCGATCGCCATGAAACCCTTAGACGGAAATCATGGTCGAGGCATTACCCTTGATATTAACCTTTGGGAAACCGCCGAACAAGCCTATGATCTCGCAAGCACCGCTTCTAAAACCCGCAGCGTGATCGTAGAACGTTTCTATCAAGGTCGGGACTTCCGGGTATTAGTCGTGGCTGGAAAAGTCGTCGCCGTTGCCGAACGAGTACCCGCTCATGTGATTGGGGATGGCCGCTCAACCGTCGAAGCCTTGATCGAGGAAACCAACCGCGACTCTCGCCGAGGCGATGGACATGATAACGTTCTGACTCGGATTGAAATCGACAAAACCGTTCTCTCTCTCCTCCAGGCTCAAGGCTACGATTTAAACACGGTATTACCAGACGGAAAGATCTGTTTCCTACGGGCTACCGCCAACCTCAGCACTGGGGGAAGCGCGATTGATCGCACCGATGAAGTTCACCCCGAAAATATCTGGCTGTTTTCGCGAGTGGCAAAAATCATCGGCTTGGATATTGCCGGAATTGATGTCGTTAGCCCCGATATTAGCCGCCCCTTACGAGAAGTTGACGGGGTAATCGTCGAAGTGAACGCTGCTCCTGGATTTAGGATGCACGTCGCCCCCAGTGAAGGTTTACCCAGGAACGTGGCAGGGGCTGTGATGGATATGTTGTTCCCCAGCACTCAACCCAGTCGCATTCCTATCTTGGCGGTGACGGGTACCAATGGCAAAACTACCACCACTCGTCTACTGGCTCACATTGTCAAACAAACGGGTCGTATGGTTGGTTATACCACCACAGACGGGACTTATATTGGTGAATATCTGGTTGAATCTGGCGATAATACAGGCCCCCAAAGCGCCCAACTGATTCTCTGTGACCCGACGGTGGAAATAGCAGTCCTAGAAGCGGCTAGAGGCGGCATTCTGCGATCGGGTTTGGGGTTTGATGTCTGTGATGTCGGTATTGTCTTGAACGTGTCGGCCGATCATCTGGGTATTGGTGATATTGACACCGTTGAACAACTCGCCAAAGTCAAGAGCGTTGTTGCTGAGTCCGTCATGCCGAAAGGTTACGCCGTTTTGAATGCTGATGATCCGTTAGTCGCAGAAATGGCCGAACGCACCAAAGCCCAAGTCGCCTATTTCTCCATGAACCCGGAAAATGAAACCATTCTCAAACATACGGCGGCCGGAGGGTTGGCTGCGGTTTATGAAAATGGCTATCTTTCCATCCTCAAAGGGGACTGGACGCTACGGATCGAACAGGCGGTAAATGTTCCCCTAACGATGGGCGCTAAAGCCCCATTTATGATTGCTAATGCTTTAGCTGCTTGTTTGGCGGCTTTTGCCCAAGGGGTGAAAATTGAACACATTCAACAAGGTTTGTCTACCTTTGTCGCCTCAACCTCTCAAACTCCAGGACGCATGAACCTGTTTAATATGGGCAGCTATCACGCCCTGATCGATTATGCTCATAACGCAGCCAGTTATGAAGCTTTAGCAGGCTTTGTTCGCAACTGGGAAGGGGTGCGAATTGGGGTTGTGGGTGGCCCTGGCGATCGCCGCGATGAAGATTTTGTCACCTTGGGACGACTGGCCGCTGAGATGTTTGACCAGATTGTGATTAAAGAAGATGATGACACCCGAGGACGGGAACGAGGAAATGCCGCCGAGTTGATTCGTCAAGGGGTTGAACAGGTATTAAGTCGTGTTCCTGATCCCAGAGTCACCCATGAAACGATTCTCAATGAAACCCAAGCGATAGAAACCACCCTGAATCGCGCTCCGGCTGGGGGTTTAGTGGTGATTTTACCGGAAAGTGTTAGTCGGGCTATTAGTCTGATTGAAGCCCGGAACCCGATTAAGGATTCTCTAACGGGTCAAAACGGCACGGCTTCCGCCCCGATAACTTCTCAGGTTTAACAGTGAATGAGGTTGGGAGAAGCCGCTAATTGATGAGATGAGTTTCTCCCAACCGACTAGCTGCCCTCTGATTTCTTGACTTCAGAACTCTCGGTTTCGGCTTCTGAGTCGTTTTGTATTTCGTTTTTGAACCCTTTTAAGGCTTGACCCAGGGTTTTTCCGAGTTCGGGGATCTTTTTCGGCCCAAAAATAAACACAGCGATTAACAAAATTACACCCATTTCAGGCAATCCTAAACCAAACATCACAGTCTCCTACAAGCCAATAGACCCCTTCATCATACTGGGAAATAGCAGCAGATCACAAAACGCTCAGGGTGTCAATGCCCCTTGATTTTGACAACTGTTAGTTTTTGCAGACGGTAATCTGATATTCTGGATCTAAAGATAGTCTCTTACAGAGTTTTGGGTGCCGCAATAGGCACAGATTTTTAAATGCTAGAAGCATCAACTCCTTCCCTGCGTGAACAACAACATTCCCTGATTCGTCAACTCGCCAACCGAATTGAAGCCATTTGGGAACAATATCTCGATCTTGAACCCTATCAGCTTCCGGCTGAGTTGGGCTATGTCGAAGGGCGACTAGAAGGGGAAAAGCTGATCATTGAAAACCGATGTTATCAAACTCCACAATTTCGCAAGCTTCATCTAGAATTGGCGAAAGTTGGTCAGAGTTTGGATATTCTTCATTGTGTAATGTTTCCTCGGGTTAACTACGCCTTACCGATGTTTGGGACGGACTTAGTGGGGGGACGGGGACAAATTAGTGCGGCGATTGTTGATTTATCTCCCATTTACCCAAAACCCGATCTTCCCAGGGATTATCATAGGGCTTTATCTTCTTTACCGAATTCCTTTTCTCAGCCTCGCGACATTCCCAACTGGGGGGATATTTTCTCGCAATTTTGCTTATTTATACGCCCGATGGGTGAAGCGGAAGAAGCAACGTTTTTGAACCATGTTGATGCTTATTTGCGGGTTCACTGTCAATATGCGATCACTTTGACTCCGGTTTCCACTGAGGAACAGATTCAGATTCAAGCCGCCCAACGTTATTATTGCACCCAACAGCAACAAAATGACAAAACTCGCCGGGTTCTTGAAAAAGCTTTTGGGAAAGACTGGGCTAATTATTACATGACAACCGTATTGTTTGACTATGCGGAATAATCCCTGAACCTAAATTAGAAATTAAGCATGAATGACTGACATCTGACACACCTGAATGGTTACTTCATTCAAGATGCTCAACTCCTGGAACGCTATTTGAGTTATTTTGGCGTCGAATTCATGTTTTGAGTCACCTGAGCGAAATCTTCCTACAACTTAAGAATTTACTTCTTGGCTTTTGATATTTTTGGGTCTTCTTTTGTCATTTCTATCCGATTTATTGTTTCTTTTCAGGGGTTTCCCATCGGGAGAAACCGCTTTTTGAATCCCACTATCAGGCGTTTGACGAGTGGTTCTAAAGGTAACATTCATCCCTTCATTGGATTGTTCTAACACCAATAACGGAGTCGGTTTAGCTTTTTGATCCCATTGAATTTGTACAATTCGCCCTTGAATAGTCGGTTGCCAATTTTCTCGATCATCCGAAGGACTGAGATAGGTTTCTAAACAGTCAATAATTTGATTGATGGTTGCAGAAGTGGCTTGAGTCGGGAGTTTCATCAGTCGAATTTGAATGCGAAATAGCACCCGCTTCTTAACCGCACTTCCCTGTCCAGTTTCATACTCTACATCAAACATTGAATCGACTTGACGACCTGTTCCGGCATTGCTTTTTTCTCCCACCGCTGCCTGAGTTGGACGCAGAGCCAAAGCAATTTGTTGCTTGACTTTCATCTTGATTTGAACAATAATAGCATAATGGAAAACATCCTCAGCCATTCGCATTCTCAGATAATCTAAGTTAAAATCTCGCGAGTGAATGAGATCAGGATTTTTCTCCATTTTGGAGATCGTTCCCAACGCTAACTTATACTTTTTCTGTAACTCTCTATTTCTAAACTCCTCCATTTTTAGCTGTTTATTGATCTCTTGAGTTTTTAGCTTAAAGAGGATAGAGAAAATAATCAAGATCAGCAGTAGTATTCCCGTTGATCCCATCCAAATGATCTCAGGTGTGAGAGACTGAGATTGAGTCGGACTCGGAACAGGGGAAGCTTGAGCAAGTTGGGTTCCTGTATGGATAACTGGGGCAGACATAAGCTGTAATTAATTAAAAAGGCTCCTGATTTGAGTCTCAATACTATTGTAATCTGATATTTTAGAGGGTTTGATATCCGGATATCACGAACGTACAGATCTATAATAAACGTTACTCGACGATTCGAGACTCGGTATATTTCCCCCTAAGTGAGTAAAAATCTCCTCAAGGAGATCAGAGTTTTTAGATAAAAACCAACACTTGCAGAAAACCCTACCATAGATTTTGATACGCTGATAGCGTTAGGATAGAGATATTTAGACTCAGCAAATTTTTTGGAATTAGACTTGTGAGTTGTGACCTACGAACCCCTCCACCACAAATATCGCCCTCAAACCTTTGCTGACTTGGTTGGCCAAGATGCGATCGCCACAACGCTCACCAACGCCATTTGTAGTCAGCGTATTGTTCCCGCATATCTGTTTACGGGGCCGAGGGGAACGGGTAAAACCTCAAGTGCGCGAATTTTAGCCAAATCACTCAACTGTTTGTCTGCTGACCAACCTACCGCTAAACCTTGCGGAACCTGTGCAGTTTGTAAAGGAATTACCAACGGTTCAACCTTGGATGTGATTGAAATTGACGCCGCCAGTAATACCGGGGTTGATAATATTCGAGAACTGATTGAACGCGCTCAATTTGCTCCTGTTCAATGTCGTTACAAAGTTTATGTCATTGATGAGTGTCATATGCTCAGTACCGCCGCATTTAATGCCCTACTCAAAACCTTAGAAGAACCACCCGAACGAGTTGTTTTTGTCCTGGCTACAACCGATCCTCAACGAGTTTTACCGACGATTATTTCGCGTTGTCAACGATTTGATTTTCGCCGCATTCCCCTTGAACCGATGGTGCTGCATTTAGAAAAAATTGCTCACCAAGAAAACATTCCCATCACGTTAGATGCCGTTAAAATGGTGTCTCAAATTGCACAAGGTGGACTCAGAGATGCGGAAAGTTTACTCGATCAATTAAGCTTACTTTCTGGTAAAATAGACGTTGAACAGGTTTGGGATTTAGTGGGTGCTGTTCCTGAACGAGATTTGATGGAACTCTTAAAAGCGATCTCCTCAGAAAATACAACCGATATCATTGATCTAATTCGTCAACTTCTTAACCGAGGACGAGAACCCCTAATTGTTTTACAAAATTTAGCTGAATTTTATCGCGATTTATTGATTGCTAAAACAGCACCTCAACGTTTTGATTTAGTCAAATTAACTCAACCCACTTGGGAAGAACTTTGTCAATTTTCTCATCGTTGGGAACTCAGCAAAATTTTAGCCGCTCAAAAATACTTGCGTGACAGTGAAACCCAAATTAAAAATACCACTCAACCCCGTTTATGGTTAGAAATTATTTTACTGGGATTATTACCCTCCGCCCTGACTCATTCTGTCCTATCAGTTGAGTCTATTCAAACCCCAACTCTACCCCAAACAACCGCTTCACCAAAGCCTTTTGTCGCGCCTTCAGCCCCACCGTTACCGACACCTACACCCCCATCTCAACCCCTAGAAAAACCCGTTGTAGAACCCTCGCAAACCGTAGTTAATGAACCTATTCAAGCTTCACCTTCTGCCAATAGAGAACAATCTAATCGCTCAGAAATAGAGACACCTACACTTACTTCTAACACAGAAGAATATAATCTCGAAGATGTTTGGCGCCGGGTTCTTGAAGAAGTTAAACCCCCAGGAACCCAAGCTTTATTAAACCAGCATGGACGTTTACTGGGTATGGATACAAACGTCGCCTATATTGGTGTTCCAACTCAGGCGTTATATAAGATGGCACAAGGAAAAATTCCTCATATGGAAGCTGCATTTCAACGAGTGTTTAAAATCCCCGTTAAAGTTCGTTTAGAAGTCGGAACGGAAAAGAAAAAAAATAGCTCATCCTCAAAAGCTTTATCTCCCGAAAAAAATGAGCATCAACCGACAGCATCCCCTGAACCTGCTGTTAGTCCTTCTCCCGAGAAAAACCCGCCAACTGATGAACAATTAGCCGAGACTTCTTCAGAAGAATTATCCCTGGAACCCTCACCTGTTGAACCCCAGTTTGAAACCCCTTATTCTCCGGTTGAACAATCTCCTAAACCCTTAGAAACTCATTCCATAAATCTACCAGAAACCTCACATCAAGAAACAAAAAATGAGCAGAATTTAGAACAAGATAGGGCTGCTGTTGCTTCTCAACAACTGGCTGATTTTTTTGCAGGAGAAGTCATAAATTTAAGGGAAGCAAAAGATTTTACAGCCGCGAAGAATGTGTCAGTCTTTACAGAAGAAATATCTACTTTTGAACCCGACGATATTGAACAGGAGGAAGATCAAACGGATGACGACAATTTACCTTTTTAAGAATTTTTTTGAACGTTGCAGGTTTTCTCAGGGAGTTCTCAGTTATACTTCAGTATAAATTCAGTCCCGGACAGTAAAATCGAAGCAGAGAATTAATTTTTTATCTATAAAGTTTATCTCTAATTATATTTTTTATTCTTATTAAATTGATGTTATATGTTATTAAAATCAATAATAAAACCATGAATGATTGGATTTTAAAATATCTCCCAAATCTCAAAAAAGGGAAGATTTTACCCCCGGTTTCCTTAAAATTCCAACTCACAATCGGAATTACTATTTTTTCGGTGTTGAGTTTGGGAAGTGTTACCACTTGGACGAGTTTGCGAATGCAGAAACTACTGGTTGATAGTCATAAATATAAAATTCAAGAAATCGCTAAAAAGTTTTCCCATGAGGTGACAGTTTACAGTGAAATGATGTCTCTAGAGGAGGCGATTCAACGAGTCATTGAAAAACCAGAAATCAAAGAACATTTACTTTGGATTCGGGATAATAATGGAAACATTATAACCGAATCTATGGGGTTTCAAGAGGATATTAATCCCCAGACTCACGCTCAAATTTTAGAGTATACTAATATGCCTTTAAAGCCGAAGGTTGCTCTAATTGGGGGTCGGTATTGGGTTGCTTGTGGGGGAGAATTTAAGGTTGGTAATCAACAGTTAGGTAAATTGTATTTAGTAACAGATGTTACCCAAGAATATACCATTTTTTTGTCAATCGTTTATAGCTTAATCCCTGCGACAGTATTGGCGACAATATTGTTAATTATCGTTAGTGCTTGGTATATTCGGAAATCCTTAGAACCGTTACAACAGATGAGTCAGCTTACCGAAAATATTTCGGCTGATGCTTTATCTGATTATCGTCTAACCTTAGAACAAGCTCCCAGTGAAGTTTCTATGCTAGCGAATACTTGTAATAAAATGCTAGATCGATTATCGGAATCTTGGGAACAACAGCGACAATTTGTTGGGAATGTTTCCCATGAATTACGCACACCTTTAACGATTGTTCAGGGATATTTACAAAGTACCTTAAGACGAGGTAATAATCTTACCCCTCCCCAGCGAGAAGGGTTAGAAGTTGCGGCGAATGAAACTGAACGCACAATTCGTTTATTACAAGATTTACTCGAACTCGCTCGGGCTGATCATGGGAATCTTCATTTTCAAATTGAAGCATTTGATGTGAATGATTTACTGTCAGAAATTCGAGAAATGGCGCAACAATTTAGTCAAGGACGAGTTTATCTCGAACCGAGTCAAGCGATTATTCAGATTAAAGCAGATCGCAATCGTCTTAAACAAGTTTTACTCAATTTGATTGATAATGCCATCAAATATTCTGAACCCGAACAACCGATTACCCTGAAAGTTAAAAGTCAAGACCAAGAAGTTTATATTAGTGTCTGCGACAAAGGACAAGGTATTCCTTTACAGCATCAAAGCCGCATTTTTGAACGATTTTATCGGGTTGATGAAGCTCGGACTCGCGCGGGAGGAACGGGTTTAGGATTATCGATTGTGAAAACAATTGTTGAAGGAATGGGAGGTCGAGTCACAGTTCTTTCTAAACCGGGGAAAGGAAGTATATTTACAGTCATTTTACCTGAATTTTAGTTTACTCTCGCAACACATATCCCACACTCCGAACCGTTTGAATGAGACGAGATTCTCCTTCAGATTCTAACTTAATTCGTAAGTAACGAACATACACTTCAATAATATTAGAATCCCCCATGAAATCATACCCCCAAACTTTTTCTAGAATTTGATCCCTCGTTAAAACTTGTCGGGGATGACTCATCAAATATTCCAGTAAATCATATTCTTTGGCGGTTAAATCAATTAAACGATTAGCGCGTCGAACTTCTCGAGTTTTTCGATCTAAACTGAGATCACAAAAGGTTAAGAAATCAGCATCAAATTCTTGAAGGCGACGAATATGGACTCGAACTCGCGCTAAAAACTCTTCCAAACTAAACGGTTTAATGATATAATCATCAGCACCAGAGTCTAAGCCCGTGACGCGATCGCTAACTTCATCTTTAGCCGTTAATAAAATAATCGGAACCTGATTATGACTCGCTCTTAAACGACGACAAATTTCAATTCCCGATAATCGCGGTAACATCCAATCTAAAATAATTAAATCTGGATTAGATTCTCGGGCTGTGACTAATCCATTCATCCCGTCTTTTTCCACACTGACTTCGTATCCCTCATAGGTTAACTCTTGTTTGAGAAATTGAGCGAGTGCTTCTTCATCTTCAACCAGTAAAATATGGGTATTCATCGTTTTTTTGTTACAGAATTTAGAGTTTTGAGTTGAATTGAAGTGAGCAATCCTATTCAGTGAAAAAATTGATATGAGTAAGTTTGATTGGATAGAATTGCTAGAATTTTCAACTTTATATCCTAACAAATTTGTGAACTTAATTCTCAAAAAAAAATCTCAGGGTTGCAAAATTTTCGACTTTCCGCTAAAATAAAGCTGGAAAGCTAGACTAGGCTTCTTGTGCCTTCAGGGAAAAATCAAGAACCGCAGAATAAAACTGACCCGTGAACCGAGAGATATTTGTTGGGCTGTTCACAACTGAATTTACCAAAAATTGCCGCACACGCCCCTACCTTCAGGTATGGGGATATAAGGCTCTTTCTAATGCTATAATAACTCTACTGGCAGGGTATTCAACCAGTTGAAAAACCCAGCATCTAATCGATGC